>NZ_JBHTRI010000017.1:0-72048 GCF_042796085.1 Streptomyces sp. NPDC056452 | reverse complement strand
GGGCTGCCGGGGGGGGGTGGGCGCGGGCCGGCGCAGGGGGGTGGGGGGCTGGGGGGCCGGGGGGGTCATGCGCGCAAGGGGCCCGGGGGGGGGCGGGCCGCGCGGGCCGGGGGCCCGCCCCCGACGACCACCCTCCCCGCAGCGCCCACCCGCCAAGGAGCCCACCGTGGCAGCACCCGTCCTCAAAGCCGCGCGCCCCGCGCGGGCCGGTACGCCCCGCGCCGGCACCTCCCGGCTGAAGCAGAACCAGCGCGGCGCCGCGGCTCTGTTCATCGTCCCGTTCTTCGTCCTCTTCGCCGCCGTCATGGCGGCCCCGATCGTCTACGCCGTGTGGATGAGCCTGTTCCAGGAACGCGCCTCCACGGGCCTCGGATTCGGAGGTGCGGAACGGGCGTTCGCCGGCCTCGACAACTTCACCAACGCCCTGTCCGACCAGGGTTTCCGTGAGTCCTTCCTGCACATCGCGGTCTACTGCGCCCTGTACATCCCGGTCATGATCGGGGCCGCGCTCGTGCTGGCCCTGCTCGTCGACTCGGCGCTCGCCCGCGCGAAGAAGTTCTTCCAGCTCGCGATCTTCCTCCCGCACGCGGTGCCGGGCCTGATCGCCTCGATCCTGTGGATCTACCTCTACACACCCGGACTCAGCCCGGTGCTGGACTGGATCGGCGCCCTCGGCGGTTCATGGAGCTTCTTCAGCGACGACCATGTGCTCTCCTCCATGGTCAACCTCACCGCGTGGCAGTGGATCGGCTACAACATGGTGATCTTCTACGCCGCGCTGCAGGCCGTACCGCGTGAACTCATCGAGGCCGCCGTCGTCGACGGGGCCGGCGCCATCCGCACCGCCCTCCGGATCAAGGTGCCGATGATCGCCTCCGCGGTCGTCCTGACCGTGCTCTTCACCTGCGTCGGCGCGATCCAGCTCTTCACCGAGCCCAAGCTCTTCAACCAGCGGGGCACCTCGTCCGTCGACACCGAG
The DNA here is from genome assembly GCF_042796085.1 of Streptomyces sp. NPDC056452. NCBI lineage: Bacteria > Bacillati > Actinomycetota > Actinomycetes > Kitasatosporales > Streptomycetaceae > Streptomyces > Streptomyces sp. NPDC056452. The sequence goes on along the minus strand of NZ_JBHTRI010000017.1, from coordinate 71,069 downwards.
TGGTCGCCGACCCTGTTCATCTGGAAGGCCGGCTTCGTCCAGCACGACTACGGCCTCGCCGCCGCCGCGTCCCTGATGCTCGCCGCCCTCGGCGTGCTGCTCTCGTACATCGTCACCAAGCTCGGAAACCGGTGGAAGTCCGCATGAGCACTCACACGGTCACCAAGGCATCCGCCCCCGCCCCCGCGCCGGCCACTCCCGCCGAGCGCAGCCCCGCCACGGCCGGCCGGCGGCGCGGGCCGACGCAGCTGCTCTCCAAGGGCATCGTCAACGGCATCCTGCTGCTCGCCGCCTTCTACATGCTGATGCCGGTCAGCTGGCTGTTCTTCGCGGCGACGAAGAACCACCGCGACCTGTTCGCCACCGGCGGCTTCTCGTTCGGCGACTTCAACCTCTTCTCCAACATCCACGACGTCTTCACCTACAACGACGGCATATACCTGCGGTGGTTCGGCAACAGCCTCCTGTACTCCGTGGTCGGCTCGGCCGCATCGGCCTTCCTGTGCACCGCGACCGGCTACGCCTTCGACAAGTACGACTTCCGGGGCAAGGAGAAACTGTTCGGCGTGGTCCTCGGCGGGGTGCTGGTACCGGCCACGGTCATCCAGCTGCCCATGTACCTGCTGGCCTCCAAGGTCGGCGTCGTCAACACCTACTGGGCGATCCTGCTGCCCGCCCTGGTCAACCCGTTCGGCGTCTATCTGGCACGGGTCTTCTCCGAGGGATACGTGCCCGGCGAGGTTCTGGAGGCGGCACGGGTCGACGGAGCGGGCGAACTGCGGATCTTCAGCCGGATCTCGCTGCCGATGCTCGCCCCCGGCTTCATGACCATCTTCCTGTTCTCCTTCACCGGAAGCTGGAACAACTTCTTCGGCGCCCTGGTCATGCTGAACGACGACTCCCTCTACCCGGTCAACCTCGGCCTGTTCATGTGGAACACCACCACCTCCCAGCAGCCCGAGTTCTACTCACTGGTGATCACCGGCTCGCTCATCGCCGTCATCCCGCTCATCGTCGCGTTCATCGCCCTGCAGCGGTTCTGGCGCTCCGGCCTCACCGCGGGCGCGGTGAAGTGACCGTGCTCGTACCGGAAGGCACCGTCCTGCACGGCCCGGACCACACCCCGACCGTCCGGCGACCGGTCACCCTGCTCGCCATGGGCAGGGACGTCCACCGCACGCTGCTCTCCGAAGGCGGCCTCGACAGGCTGGCGGACATCGCGGCCGTGGACACCTCACACCTGGTCACGGACTATGCGACAGCCGACCCGGCGGCCCTCGCCGCCGCCGAGGTCCTGTTCACCCACTGGGGATCCCCGCGACTCACCGACGACGTGCTGGGCCTCATGCCGCGGCTGCGTGCGGTCGTCCACGCGGCGGGCTCGATCAAGCACCACGTCACCGAGGCCGTGTGGGCGCGAGGCATCGCCGTCTCGTCCGCCGCCGCGGCCAACGCACTGCCCGTCGCCGAATTCACCCTGGCCGCGATCCTGTTCGCCAACAAGGGGGTCCTCGGTGCCGCGCGTCAGTACCGCGACGCCCGGGGCGCCTTCGAACTCCTCCCGCACTTCGCGGGGCGGGGCAACTACCGCCGCGTCATCGGGATCGTGGGCGCCTCCCGGATCGGCCGCCGCGTCATCGAGCTGCTGCGCCCGTTCGACCTCACGGTCCTGCTGCACGATCCGTACGTCGACCGAGCGGCCGCCGCCGCCCTCGGCGTGGAACCCGTCGGACTCGACGAACTCGTCCGGCGCTCCCATGTGGTGTCCATCCACGCACCCCAACTCCCAGAGACACGGCACATGTTCGACGCCCGCAGACTGGCACTGATGGCCGACGGTGCCACGCTCGTCAACACCGCGCGCGGCTCGCTCGTCGACACCCGCGCCCTCACCGACGAACTCGTGTCCGGCCGGATCCACGGCGTCATCGACGTGACCGACCCGGACCACCTGCCGTCCGACTCCCCGCTCTACCACCTGCCCAATGTGCTGCTGACCCCGCACATCGCCGGCTCCCTCGGCAACGAGATCGGCCGCATGACGCACTGGGCGGTCGACGAGGTGCAGCGGTACGCACAGGGCGCGCCCTTCGCGTACGGCGTCGGCCCCGACGAACTCGACCGCTCCGCCTGAGGAACATCCCGCACGCGGCACGGCCGGGCGTCAGTGGCCGGCCGTCCCCACCGGAAGGACCATCCCTATGCCTGGCCGTGCCCGCCGAGTCCTCGTCGTCGGCATCGACGGCGTACGTCTCGACACGCTGCGCCGATTGCCGACCCCGCACCTGGACGCCCTCGCCCGGCAGGGCTTCCTGGCGCCGGTGGTGATCGACGCGGACACCCCGACGATGTCGGGTCCCTGCTGGGCCACGATCGTGACCGGCGTGACCGCGGCCAAGCACGGCGTGTGGAGCAACGACTTCAGCGGCCACCGCCTGGGCGTCTTCCCCGACTTCGCGACCCGGCTCGCGGAAGGGGACGGGCGCCGTACCTTCGTCGCGGCCGGGTGGGAGCCCCTGATGCTCGCGCGCGGCGGCGGGCCGCTCTTCCAGGCCCCGGCCAGGACCGCGTACGTGTCACCCGGCGCGGACACCCCCGAGGGCTGGGAGAAGTGCGACGAGCAGATCACCGAGGAAGCCGTACGGGTCCTGTCGGGCGACGATCCGGAAGCCTCGTTCGTCTACCTCGGCGCCCCCGACGAGACCGCGCACTTCCTCGGCTGCGGCAGCGAGTACGACCGTTCCGTCCTGGCGGCCGACGAGCGTCTGGGGCGGCTCCTGGAGGCGGTACGCTCGCGGCCCTCGTACGAGCACGAGGACTGGACGTACCTCGTCGTCACCGACCACGGGCATGTGGACGCGGGCGGGCACGGCGGCCGCTCGGAGGCGGAACGCACCGCATGGCTGATTGCCGCGGGACCCGGCATCGACGCGCGAAGCGCCCCCCGTACCGTCCGCCATGTCGACGTGGCACCCCAGGTGTTCGCCTCGCTCGGCCGGCACCCCGACCGCCACTGGACGCTGGACGGCAGGCCCTTCGCCGCCGCCCCGCACGCGGTGCTCCTCGACATGGACGGCACCCTCGTCGACACCGAGGCCCTGTGGCTGCGTACCGTCCGGGAGACCGCGGACGGGCTCGGCCACGAACTGGGCCAGGAGGACCTGCCGTTCGTGCTCGGACGCGCGGTCGCGGACACCGCCGCCCATCTCCACCAGGTCTCCGGCACCGGCCGCGGCGAGGAATCCGTGGCGGAGGAACTCGGCGCGGCCTTCCTTGCCGCCGTCGAGCGCGAGACCGAAGTACTGCCCGGAGCCCTCGAACTCCTCGACCTGCTGACGGACCTGGACATCCCCGCGGCACTGGTCTCGGCATCCCCCAGGCCCGTCGTGGACGCCGTCCTCAAGGTGCTCGGCGCGGAGAGGTTCCGCACGACGGTCGCCGAGGGCGAGACGCCGCGCACCAAGCCCGCCTCCGACCCCTACCGTGCGGCGGCCAGTGCCCTGGGTGTGGACCCGGCGGCGTGCCTGGCCGTGGAGGACAGCCCGACCGGTGTCGCGGCCGCCGAGGCCGCGGGGTGCCGGGTGCTCGCGGTGCCCTCGTTCGCCGACATCCCGTCCGCGCCCCGCAGGACGGTGCTGGCCGGCCTGTCCGCCGTGAACCGGCAGACCCTGTGGACCGCGGGCCTCGCCCGGTGAAGCCACCGGGCCGGCGCGGCGGTAGGCCGCGCCGGCCCACGCGGGTGGAAACGGCTAGGACGCCACATCCGCGTAGCTGGTACCGACCTTCAGCCCGTCGATCCAGTTGATGACCCGCTTGTCCTGCACCTCGGCGCCGTAACTGCCCCATCGGGTGTCGTTGCCCAGGTCGTCCCAGGTGCGGCCGGAGAACTCGGCCACCTTCGCACCGTTGTAGTACGCCTCGACCCAGCCGGCGGAGGCGGTGTCGGACGTGTGGATGCCGAGGACGATCCGCTTGTACGTGCTGGTCGTCACCGGGGTGGACCACTTGAGGGTCCACACCTCGCCCACCTCGATGTGGAAGAGCTTGAGGACCCCGCCCTCGACCTTCATGAGCACCGGGTAGTTCTGCTGGTTCTGGTCGTTGGTGCCGTAGGACTTCCACTGGAAGATCGTTCCCGCGTCAGGGGTGTTGGTGGAGGTGTCCCAGCCCAGGTAGTACGTGCTGTTGTTCTTGAAGGTGTAGCGGGAGCCGCCCACCGACATGCCGTGTGCCTCGCAGCGCAGCAGCCCGAGGGGCTTGTTGAACTTGAAGACCGTGCCCCGGCCGTCGCTGTTGTCCTGGGCGGTGACGCTTCCGGGGGAGTCGCACAGGACGCCGTCGAACACGGCCGTGCCCGCTGAGGCGTCACCGTTCCAGATCACGGACGCGCCGGCGGGGTGGGCCACGACGAGGCACCAGGCGAAGGCCGCGGCGGTGGTGGCGAGAAGAGATCTGCGCATGATTCGTCCTTCGGGGGAAGGGCGCGCCTGCCCGCTGCGCGGGCACGGCCCGTGCCGTCGCAGGAGCCGCATGTGTGCGCGCCGGGGTGGGGGGAGCCGGCGCCGGGCCGGGCCCCTGCCGTGGGGAGACGGCGGGACCCGTGCCCGGCTCGGGGCCGGTCGTCAGGCCGTGCGGACCTTGACGCGGTGGGTCGCGCCGGCGGTGCTGCTGAGGTCGCCGAAGGTCAGGGTGAGAGCGGAGCCGGTCCGGGCGCCGGTGACCGAGGGAGCCTTGGACAGGACGGAGGCGACGGGCCGCCGCCAGGTCAGGGTGAGGCTCTTCACGCTGCGGGACGGGTCGGCCACAGAGATCGTCGCCGTGCCGTCACGCCTCTCCCGGATCTGCACGCTCACCGGTGCGTCGGCCGTGACCTTGCCGGCCGTACCCGCAGCCCAGAAGTTGATACCGGTGAAGCCGAGCGAGGGGACCCGGATGCCGTGCTGCTGCGGGGTGTTGGCGAGGATCTGAAGCCACAGAGGGTCCAGGGCGCGAGCTGCGGTACGGATCTTTCCGGCGCCCGGCATGAGGATGTACGCGTAGGAGGCGTCCTGCGGGTCGGTGCCGTGGTCCTGCCACAGGGTCAGGTAGCGCCGGGTGAAGGGGGCGGGGGAACTGCCGGCGTTGATGTCCTTCCACGCACCGGTGCGCTCCTCGCGCAATGCGCTCACCCGGCTGCCGCCCGCCTCCGGGAAGACGTAGCCGGCGTGCCCCTCGATGTGCGCCCACCTGGTGTGCTCCCGCGTGGTGTGCCAGCCCTGGGCGCCCGGTTGCGGGATGCCGTTGAGGGTGAGCGCGGCGGTGCCCGACGCGCCGAGGTTGCGGTTGTCGATCACCGTCTCCACCGCGGCGCCGTCGGCCGAGGTGATGCCCGAGCCCAGGCACACGACGGAGTCGTCGAGCCAGAACCACGACTTCTTCGCGGTCATCGTGCTGCCGACGCCCCGCAGGTGCTGCCCGGTGGTGCCGAACTCGCCGTCGGTGGTGCCACCCACCCAGGTGGTGTCCGGCTTCGGGTTGCCCCAGTTGCCGCCGAACCCGTCCGGGAGCCGCTTCGTCGAGACGGTGACACCGGGCAGCCGGTACGGGTCGACGGTCGGCCAGAAAGTGTCCGAGTACTGCGCGAGGCCGTGGTCGCCGCCCCACCAGGACAGCCAGCCCGAGCCGGTGTGGTAGCCGCGGGCGTGCTCCCCGTTGCCGAATTCGTAGTGCGCGATGCGGGCGGAGGCCATGCTGACGGACGCGCCCCAGTCGCGGCGACGGTGGGTGGCACGGTCCATGTTGGGGAAGGCCCGGTGCTCGCTCGGTTCGGGCGACGCCCTGACCGTGTCGTCGTCGTACAGCTTCTGCAGCCTCGCCGTGTTGACCAGGCTCAGCTTCGGGTTCTTCAGGGCGGGACCGTAGGAGTCCCGCAGGAGCCAGCCCTTGACCATGGAGTTCCAGCGGGCCTGCTCCTCGGTACTCGCGCCCTGACCGACCAGGACGACCGAGGCCATCACGCTGTGCGCGCGGGTGTGGTCGTCCTGGGGGAGCTGGAAGGGGTCGGCTTCCGTCAGGCCGCGGCTGATCCCGCGGCTGGAGACGTTGTCCATCATCAGGCCGTCGTAGATGAACGGGGCGATGGCCTTCTCGACGGTGTCGAGGAAGAGCTGGCTGCCCGGGTCGTCCACCTGCCACGTCGAGTCCCGCAGCAGTGCGAACAACCGTCCGAGGCCGTCGTGGAGCACCGCCCCGTAACCCCCGATGTACGGGACGTTGGTGTGCTGGACGAACGAACCGTCGGCATAGAAGCCGTCGCCGGACGTCACGTAGGGGAAGACGGGGGACAACGCGTCACGGCCGACCTCGATCTTGGCCGCGCTGCCGCCGACGACACCGCGCAGAATGAGCCCGCGACACAGGTCGACGCGGTTCGCCCCGGTACTGGTTCCGGTGTACTTCGCCACGGCCGAGTCGGGAAGGAAGCGGTCCACGGACCGGCAGTAGACGGCCACTTGCTCGGCCGAGAGGTGGTCGTGGAGCAGCACGGCGGTGTCGAGGAGCGCCTGCGGTGAGCCGATCTGGAAGTTCCACCAGTTACCGAACGGCGCCCGGTCCGCGCTGTAGACATCGGAGCACAGGTGGTCAAGGCCCGTGATCACGGCGTCCCGCAGCGCCGCGTCGCCGGTGACACCCGTCCCGGGCTGGGCATACGCCTGGGCCATCGTGCTCAGCCGAGTGAAACTCTCGTTCATCCGGGCGGAGTAGCCGTACGACTCCTGGTCGGTGTCCGGGGCCGGATCGGCGTATCCGAGGCCGGGCCAGAGCGAGCCGGCAGCCGGTGCCATGGTGGCGCGGAAGCCGGCTGCCTGGGTGCCGAGCGTGGTGAGCTTCGACCGGAAGGGCTCGGCCGTCGGGCTGAAGCCCTCACCGAGGATCAAGGTGCGCCACTTGGCGCGAAGCGCGGCGAAAGCCTCGTCGGCATCCGCGGCAGCCGCCGCCGTGCTGCGGGGGGCTGCCGAGGCGGCCCCGGTCTCGGCGAGGCCGACGGCGACTGCGGTGCCGCCGGTCGCCGCGAGGAAGGTGCGGCGGGACCAGGGGGGCGGGGGAGGGGGCGTCATGGGTGCTCCGGAGGCCGGGAGATGGACGGGAGAGCGCGTTGAAGCAATGCGGTTTTTTAGCACGTATGCGCTCAACTGCTCAATGGAACCGACAGAATTGATCGTTTCGATCGGAACGACCAGTTGCTCCAGGTGTGTTATGCCAGAAATCCGCGTTTTGGTCCTCGGGCTGCCGGAGCGGCCGACGCCCGGTCATTCCCGCCGGAGCCAGACCGCCGTGTCCGGTGGCAGGACGGCACCGTCGCCGAGAGGACTGCTGGCCAGCAGCACCTCGGTGGCGTCCGGCAGGGGAATGCCCTGCCCGGACTGGTTGACGATGCAGGCGAGCTTCCCGTCAGCGCCCCGAGAGAACGCGAGGACGCCGTCCTGCGCACGACCGCCCTCGGGCCACCAGGCCAGGGGCCCGTCGCCGAACGCGGGGAGCTGCTTCCGCAGCGCCAGCGCCCTCCGGTAGAGGACGAGTGCGGAGCCGGGATCGGCGGCCTGCGCGGCGACGGTCAGGGCCGCCCAGGACGCGGGCTGCGGCAGCCACGGCTCGTTCGCCGAGCCGTCCGGGCTGAAGCCGAAGGGTGCCGCACTCCCCGACCAGGGCAGCGGTACCCGGCACCCGTCGCGTCCCGGATCCGCCCCGCCGGTGCCGGCGACCGCCGGGTCCTGCAGCAGCTCCGCCGGGATGTCCTCGACCTCCCACAGGCCGAGTTCGTCGCCCTGGTAGATGTACGTGCTGCCGGGCAGGGCGAGGGTCAGCAGGGCCCCGGCGCGTGCCCGGCGCCACCCCGTCTCCAGGTCCACGGGACTGCCGTGGCGGGCGGCCCGGTCGAAGCCGTAGCCGGTGTCGGCCCTGCCGTAACGGGTGACGTGCCGGGTGGTGTCGTGGTTGGACAGCACCCAGGTGGCGGGCGCCCCGACCGGGCCGTGTGCCTCCAGGGTCGCGTCGATGACCTCACGCATCGCCGGTGCCTGCCACGGCACCTTCAGGAAGTCGAAATTGAAGCCGGTATGGAGTTCGTCGGCGCGCAGGTAGCGGGCGAACCGCTCCGGACGGTCGCTCCACAGCTCCCCGACGAACACCTTCTCGTCGCCCGGCAGGGAGTGCTCCTCCAGGACGGACCTCCAGCGTCGGTAGATCGCGTGGACGCCGTCCTGATCCGCCCAGGGCTGGGGGCTCTCGCCCGAGTAGTCGGCCAGGTCGGGCAGCCCGGCGGCCTTGACGAGGTTGTCGGCGACGTCGATGCGGAAGCCCGCGACGCCCCGCTCCAGCCAGAACACCAGGATGTCGTCGAACTGTGTGGCGACGCGTGGATTCTCCCAGTTCCAGTCCGGCTGGCCGGGCGCGAACATGTGGAGGTACCACTCCTCCGGCGTCCCGTCCGGTGCCGTCACCCGGGTCCAGGCGGGCCCGCCGAAGTTCGACGGCCAGTCGTTGGGCGGAAGTTCCCCGTGCGCCCCGCGGCCGGGCCGGAAATGGAACGCGTCACGCTCCGTGGAGCCGGGCCCCGCCGCCACGGCCGCCCGGAACCAGGGGTGCTGGTCCGAGCAGTGGTTCGGCACCAGGTCGACGATCGTGCGGATGCCCGCCCGCCGGGCCTCGGCGATCAACTGCTCCGCTTCGGCGAGCGTCCCGAACAGGGGGTCGATGTCGCAGTAGTCGGCGACGTCGTAACCGGCGTCGGCCTGCGGGGAGACGTACCAGGGGCTGAGCCAGACGGCGTCGACCCCCAGGTCGACCAGGTGCGGAAGCCGGGCACGGATGCCTGCCAGGTCACCCATCCCGTCCCCGTCGGCGTCGGCGAAACTGCGCGGGTAGATCTGGTAGATCACGGCATGGCGCCACCACGCGCCCTCCCGTGCGCCGGAGGACGGGCCTTCCGGGCGACCGCGGCTCTCGCCGCCGACTGGACTCAAGGGCTGGGACATGAGGTGTTCACTCCTTGCGAGGCGGATGGAACGACAGCATCGCGGCCGAAGCCGCCCGCTCGCCATGGACTGATCAAGGGCGTCTTTGGACGAATCACCGCGAAGGTGTGTCCCGTGTGGTGCGCGTGCCGTGACGGCGCGGGAGGAGACATTCACCGGGTCCGGTACGCGGGTGACGACCGGCAGTGATCCCGTACCTTCTCACCTGCTGTCTCCGGCGAACGGCCGCTCCGGCGCCCCGCTATCCTCTGCTGGTCTTCGAGGGGAAGGGCGCACATGCTGGAGACGCTGGGGCTGAGCACGAGCGAGTCGCAGATGTACCAATTTCTCGTCAGGTCGGGCCGCATCCGTACCGATCAGATGCGGCAGAGGCTCAACCTGAGCCACGCGCAGACGGTCGAGACGACGCAGGGGCTCGTCGCCAAAGGACTGGTGACCCTCACCGACGAGAGGCCCGCGCAGGTGATTCCCTCTCCGCCCGACATCGCAGGGGAAGAGCTCCTGCTGCTGCGGATGAACCAGCTCCGCACCGCCCGGGGCGTCCTGGACCGGCTCACCAAGGAGTACCGCAAGACTGCCTCCGGCCCGGCTGCCCTGGAGGAGATCGCCGAGATCGTTCCCGAGGAGAGCCTGGCACTCAGGTACGAGCAGATCCAGCGCAATGCCCGAAAGCAGGTGCTGAGGTTCGACGCACCGCCGTACCTGGTGTCCGAGGAACTCAATGCGGCCGAGCTCGACCAGCTGACGGCCGGGGTCGGGTACCGGACGGTGTACGACCGTCTGGCGGTGGCCGAGAGCGGTGCGCTGCAGGAGATCAAACAGTACGTCGACGCCGGCGAGCGGGCCCGTGTACTCAACCAGGTCCCGCTCAAGCTGGTGATCGTCGACAGATCCGCGGCACTCGTGTCACTGCGGGCCGAGGAGGCACAGCTGCCACATGTGGCCCTGCTGATCCACCCCGGGCCGCTCTTCGAAGCTCTGCTCGCTCTCTTCGAGATGGTGTGGGCGACCGCCCTGCCGCTGGATCCCGTCTCCGATCAGGGGCCCCTCACACAGCCCGACGCCCAGATGCTGACTCTCCTGCTCTCGGGACTCACCGATGACGCGATCGCACGCCAACTCGGCATGGGCAAGCGGACGGTGAACCGGCGGGTGCACAGCCTCATGGACCAGGCGGGCGTCTCCAGCCGGATGCAGCTGGGATGGCAGGCCGCCCGGCTGGGGTGGATCACGGATGTCGACGAACCGGTCACAGCGCGCCGGATGGACTGACCGCGCGACTGTCCGGCAAGGCGGCCTTCGGAGAACGAGCGTCTGCTGAAGGTGGAGGCCGTAGCCGAAAGCGGCCAGTGCCGCGCGGGCCGCAGGGTAGATGTCTGCTGGGAGGCAGCGCTCGGAGGACAGCGTCGCTTCGAGAAGGGGGGCTGCGGTGACGGCCGCACCGATCTGGGCGATGTACCGAACCGCCGCGCTGGAGGGCTCGTCGGCATCACCCGACCTCAGAGGTTCCAAGGCCGCCGGCAGTACCGGGGCAGCGGCATCCGTGTCGCCGGTCATCCGCCACCAGGCACACGCGGGGTCCACGGGCCGGGGACTCCAGCAACGGCCGGCCGGACCGCGGCCGAGCATCGTGTCGCCGGCCGCCCCCACTCCGCACTACGGCCGAGGTCGCCTTCCCGCCGCAGATCGTTCGGATCCACACCTGCCTCTACAAGCAACTTGCGTGCCCAGAAGCCGTGTTCCGTTCCCGTGCCGAGCGTCGTGGCGCGCAGGCTGCAGCTGCCGGACCCAGATGCGATCCTGCACGGATGAACCATCTCGGCGACGCGAACCTGCGCACCTGGACGATGCGATTTGCGGCCCTCCTCGCAGCCGGCACCCAGGATCAGTTCGCCTGGCTGGGCGAGCGTGAGCTGGAGACGAAGGACGTCGTCGAGGAGGCGGAACTCCTCTGCCGCGTCTCCGAAGGACTCGCGGAACGCGGAGTCTTCGAGCCCGAGGACCTGCGCGTTCTCCAGGCCATCGGCCGTCGCCTACGCGAGATCGGTGCCGCCGGCCGCGTCGGCAACTGGGCCGACGCCCTCGCCACAGATCCGGCGTGGGACGACATCCGTTCTCTCGCCCGCCAGTTCCTCCTCACGGCACTGGGCGACTGGCATCAGCCCCTGCCACGCCCCGCGCGCTCGCACACGCGCGACCACTGAGCACGTCCAGGCCGCCGCACGAGGCGTGTGGCAACAAAGCGCCATGTGGCGCAGATGCGCCACGGCGCCCCTGGATCCGCCGGTGACCTGCCGGTTAGGTTCCGGGCGGCGCGGCATCGTACGGACGCTTCGGCTGGTCACCTCCATGCCTGTCCACAAATCGCTTTCTTTGGCGCGCCTGCCTGTTGTGCGTGCGAAAGGAACCCGATGTACATATTCCGCGAGAGACGGCTGCGAACCGCTGCCGTCGGCGGAGTGGCAGTGGCGGTCGCCCTGTCACTCACGAGTCAGCTACCGGTAGCAGCTGCTGCGGCGACCCCGCAGAGCGGCTCGCTCGTGCAGCCCACGACCGAGAAGAAGACAGCGACGACGTCGACGCTGACCCTGATCACGGGGGACACGGTGGCGCTGACCACCGACGCGGACGGCCGGCAGGCGGTCAACGTCCTGTCGGCGGCCGGGACGTCCAAGACGTTCGAGACCACCAGTGGGCAGAACGGCGACCTGTACGTCTACCCGGACGACACGACGGCCGCGATTGCCTCCGACACGGTGGACCGCGAACTGTTCAACATCAGCCGGATGATCAGGGACGGCTACGGCGACGCGAAGACCGACGAGGTCCCGGCCATCGTCGACTTCAAGGGCACGCCTGCCGCCGCCGCCCTGAAGCAGAAGGCCGACGATCTGCCGAGCAGTGACACCCGGCGCGTCCTGCCGAAGCTGGGCCTGTCCGCCGTCCAGGTCGACAAGGACGGCGCGAAGGGCTTCTGGCGGGCGGTCAAGCCCACCACCTCGCTCACCCGCAGTGGCGACAGCAGCGTCGTTCCCGGCACCGCCGGAGTGGCCAAGGTCTGGTACGACGGCCGGGCGAAGGTCCTGCTGGACAAGAGCGTGCCGCAGATCGGTGCCCCGGAGGCATGGGCCAAGGGGTACGACGGCAAAGGTGTGAAGGTCGCCGTCCTGGATACCGGGGCCGACCTGAACAACGCCGACATCAAGTCGGACATCGTTGCCAGCCAGAGCTTCGTCAACGGTCAGACGGTCCAGGACGGCCACGGCCACGGCACCCACGTCGCGGCCACCGTCGCGGGCAGCGGCGCCAACGCCGGCGGCGCGTACAAGGGCGTGGCCCCGGGCGCCGACCTGCTGATCGGCAAGGTGCTCAGCAACAGCGGGCAGGGCCTGGACTCCAGCATCCTGGCCGGCATGGAGTGGGCGGTCGCGCAGGGTGCCGACGTCGTCAGCATGAGCCTCGGCGGCACCGACACCCCCGGCGAGGACGTCCTGACCAGGGCGGTCAACTCGCTCAGTGCCTCCTCGAACGCCCTGTTCGTCATCGCGGCGGGCAACGACGGCAGGAAGGGCGAGTCGACCCTCGGCACCCCCGGCGCCGCCGACGCGGCCCTCACCGTCGGCGCCGTCGACAAGTCCGACGCGCTCGCCGACTTCTCCAGCCGCGGCCCGCGGCTCGGAGACATGGCGATGAAGCCCGAGATCACCGCCCCGGGCGTGGCCATCGTCGCCGCCCGCGCGGCCGGTACCACCATGGGCACCCCCGTGGACGCCAACTACACCTCGGCCAACGGCACCTCGATGGCCACCCCGCACGTGGCCGGCGCCGCAGCGATCCTCAAGCAGCGCCACCCCGACTGGACCGGGCAGCACATCAAGGAAGCCCTGACCGCCCACGCCAAGTCGGCCGCCGAGCAGACCGTCTACCAGCAGGGCTACGGCCGGGTCGACATCCCCGCAGCGCTCGACCCGTCGCTGGAGCTGTCCGGTACGGCCGACTTCCGCGTGATCCCGTGGCAGAAGGGCACGTACGAGAAGCGAACCCGCACGCTCACGTTCCGCAACAACGCCACGAGCGACACCGTCGTGACCCTGGCCGCGTCGGTCAAGGACGCGAGCGGCGCCGAGGTCCCCGCCGGCACGCTGGCCCTCTCGGGAGCGGGACTGTCCGACGGTCGGGTCACGGTCCCGGCCGGATCCACCGCAGAGGTCACCGTCACTCTTGACCCGAACGGACTGAAGACCAGCCGGTACAGCGGATCCGTCACCGCCACCGCCGCAAGCGGTGAATCAGTGCACGCCGCGCTCGGTTTCGTCACCTCCGTCGAGCAGCACGACGTGACGCTGAACGTCACCGACCGCTTCGGCAAGACGCCCACCGCGCTCAGGTTCACCCTGCACGGCGTGGACAACACCGTCTGGCAGAGCCAGACCCTGTACGCCAACGGCACCGCCACCCTGTCGGTGCCGCTCGGCAAGTACTCCATCGAGGGCTCGGTCTACTCCGCGGCACCCACCGGGGGCCCGGTCTCCTACGCGGCCGACCTGTTCTCCGTGCCGAACATCGAGGTGAGTGACCGGGACCAGACCCTCACCGTCGACGGCACCACCGCCACCGACGTCAGCGTGAAGATCAAGGGTGAGAAGCGGCCCCTGGAGAACGGCCAGGTGAGCACGTTCATCGTCCGTGACCCCGGCACCGCAGGTGGTTACTCGAACTTCTCCGGCATCGGCAACCTGCTCAACCTCGCCGACCTGCGGCAAGGCGCCATCCCCAGTGCCGCCGCCACCACCGGCGCGCTGCGCCTGGAGACCGGCCTGGCCCGGCGCGAACCGCTGGTCCAGCTGGAGGTGACGGCCCCCGGGCGCGCGACCATTCCGTTGAAGTCCTCGGTGAACGCGAAGCGCTTCGAGGGCACCAAGCGCACCGAGCTGGTCGACCTGGGCGCCGGTACCGAGCAGGACTTTGCCGGTGCCGCCGTCAAGGGCAAGACCGTTCTGGTCTCCGTGGCCGACGTCACCAAGGCCGACGACCAGGCCACCAGGGCCGCGGCTGCCGGAGCCGTCGCGATGATCGTGGCCCCTGCCACCCCCGGGCCGAGCGGAAGCGGCGTCCCCGCCGGACAGACCATTCCGGTCGCCCACGCCACGTACGACAACGCCGCGACCCTCAAGGCTCTGCTGGCCAAGGACAAGGTCCGGATCGCCCTGAAGGGCGTCCTGGAGTCGGGCTACACGTACAACCCGCACTTCACCGACGACCGGATCCCCGCCGACCTGGCCAAGACCGTCGACGTCAAGGACTTCGCCAAGGTCACCAATACGTTCCACTCGGACGGAGCCCGGCGCCTGGGTGCCGAGAACATCAACGTCTGGGGTCCCCTGCAGGTGAGCACGGGATCCGTCGGCCAGCCGCTCTACCAGGGCACCACCCGCGACGACTACGTCCTCGCGGGCACCGGGGTGTCGTACCAGTCGAGCGTGACGGCCAGCTTCAACTCCTCGACCTGGAGGATGAGCGACCTCCGCGGCAGCTACCTCACCCCGGGCAGGTCCTACACGCGGAGCTGGTTCGACGCGCCGATGCGCGTGTCCCCGTACGAGTTTGGGCCGTGTCTGTTCTGCCGCTCCGACGTCTGGCAGAAACTCCCCGGCTGGAACGGTGCCGACAACGATCCCACCCACACTCTGTCGGGCCTGACCGGCACCTGGAGCCTCTACCGAAACGGCGAGCCGATCACCGGCTTCGGCGAGTTGGCACAGGAGAAGGCGGACTACCGGTACGTCCTCGACCAGAAGCTCGCCACCGACGTCCCGGGCGTCACCCTGGGCCGTCAGATACGGACCGAGTGGAACTTCAGCCAGGCGGCACCGACCACCATGGCCATCAAGGGCTGCGACACAGAGTTCATCCCTGCGCCCAAGTTCTGTGAGTCCATGCCCGTGATCATGCTCGACTACGACCTGCCGCTGAACGTGCTCAACCAGGCACGGGCCGGACTGCCGTACACGTTCACCGTGGACGCAGGGCGTCCCAAGGGCTGGGCCGGCTCCACCAAGATGGCAGGTGCCAAGGTCTCCGTCTCCTACGACGACGGCGCCACATGGAAGTCCGCCGCGATGCTGCGCAAGGACGACAACTCCTTCCAGGCACTCCTGTGGCACCCCAAGCTGGCGGACACCAACGGCTTCGTGACGCTCAAGACCGAGGCCTGGGACTCCGCGGGCAGCCGCACCGTCCAGACCATCACCCGGGCCTACGCCCTCAAGTGAGGACCTGAACCACAGGACAGCCACTGACCGGCTGTTCACAGTCGGCAGAGGGGCCCGGAGTCCGAGAGGACTCCGGGCCCCTTCTCCGCGTCCCTACCGGGGGCCAACCCCCGGCACCGTCCTGAGGACAGCGTGTCGGTACGTCAGGGGGAAAGCCGGATGGGTCCGTCGGCTCTCCGCTGGTGGGATGGACTCCGAACGCGCAGGCGACCCGAACGGAAGAGGAATCATCATGCACGTGTTAGCAAGGCGTCGGCGGGACCTGCTCGCCCTCAGCGGTCTGGCCGCGGTCCTCCTTGCCGCATCGACCGGGCTGCCGGCGGCGGCGAAGCCCCAGCGGACCGATCCGCTCCAGCAGCAGGTGGACGCGATCCACGACACCGGGACCGTCGGTGTGTCCGCCGAGGTGACGTCACCGGTCACCCATGACAGCGCGCGCGCCGGGACGGCCGGGACGGGCACCAGGAGGCCGATGCCACGCAACGGCGGGTTCCGGATCGGCAGCGCCACCAAGACCTTCACCGCCACGGTCGTGCTGCAACTCGTCGGTGAGGGGCGGATGTCCCTGGAAGACACCGTCGAGCAGTGGCTGCCGGGAGTGGTCCGGGGCAACGGGAATGACGGGAGCCGGATCACCGTGCGGCAGTTGCTGCAGCACACCAGCGGCATCCGTGATGTCGGGCCGGAGATTCCCGCGCTGAACAGCGCCGACGGTTATCGGGCCGAGCGGTTCCGCACCTACACCCCCGAGGAGTTGGTGGGGATGGCGATGCGGCTCACTCCCAGGTTCGACCCCGGCAAGGGCTGGTCGTACTCCAACACCAACTACATTCTCGCCGCGATGATCATTCGCAAGGTCGGCGGCCGGAGTTGGGCACGGGAAGTGAAGGACCGGGTCATCCGCCCGTTGGGCCTGAGGGACACGAGTACGCCCGGCTCCTTCCCGTTCATCCTCGGCCCGCACGCCCGGGCCTACACCGCGTTCGGCACCGACACAGGCACCTCGACAGGCACCGACGTCACGGCGCTCAATTCGAGTATGGGCGTCGGCGCAGGCTCGATCATCAGCACCACGCACGACCTCAACCGCTTCTACGCCGCGCTGCTCGGCGGCCGACTGCTGGCGCCGGCACAGCTCGACGAGATGACGACCACCGGGCCGGCACCCGAGCTGGGCGTGAACTACGGACTCGGTCTGGCCGAGATCCCGTTGTCCTGCGGCGGCAGTTACTTCGGTCACCGGGGTGAACTGCTCGGCTACGTCACCTGGGCAGGCGCCACCCGGCACGGGACCCGGACCGCGGTGGTGTACGGCACCAGCGACGGCAACCGGGACACCCAGCAGGCCATGACCACACTCGTGGACCAGCAACTGTGCCGGACCAGCTCCTAGGTCCGTCGCACCGCTACCTCCTACGAAGCAGCGGTCACACTCGCCTCACTCCTGCTCCGGGCAAGACGGAGCTGCGTGCGGTGGTGCGCGTGACGTGGAGGGTTTCTGCGCTCTGCCTGCTGTGAGGCGAGCAGGGAGAGCGCACGGTGTTCCGTAGGGGCGATTCCGTAGGCTTCGCGGAATGCCCGGCCGAACGCGGTTGCACTGGAGAAGCCCCAGCGAGCCGCGATCACTTGAACGGGCTGACCGCTCAGTTCCCCGCGTGCGAGGTCGGCGTGGGCGCGCTCCAGCCGGCTTCGGCGTATACGTGCCGCGACGCTGAGATGCTGGTCGCGGAAGAGGGCGTGGAGACCCCGCAGGGACATGGTGTGCCGATCTGCGATCAGCTGAGGAGTCAGACCCGGGTCGCCGAGGTTGTTGTCGATGAATCGGTAGATCCGCTGCAGGGTCTCCTGCGCACGGGCCTCGGCAGGCGCCTCGCCAAGGTCACCGAGCTGCTGAGCGAGAAACGCGGTGGCCAGGTCGAGGGCGACGGACCCTGTCCCGCGCAGCTCTTCCGGGCGACAGCGCTGGCCGTGTTTCAGCAACGCTTTCAGGAAGTCGGCGAGGATTGCCCCTGGCCCCGTGTCTGCGGCCAAGCCCTGTGCGAGGAGGCGGTCCACCCGGTCGGGGCGCAGCGCCAGGGCCGGACGGGGAATCTGCAGCACTATCGTCTCGATCTGCCCACCGGTGCAGGCCCCCTCGCTCGGTCGTGAGGTGTCCGTGAGCACGAGTCCTCCGGCCACCACCGATTCATTGCCCCGCTGAGAGATCCTCACCGCACCTTGTGTGACGAGCGCCAGCTGCATGTGCTCGGGGTCCCCACGCCGGACGTGTGCCGAAGTGCGGCGCGAAATCACTGGTGAGCAAGCCACGGCGGACAACCGCACCACGCCGAGATCCAAGTCCGTGATGCTCGCCCGGAAGTCGGCCGCATGCAGGGTGCTGAGCTTGACCGGCATCACATCGCTGGACACCGTCTCGCAAAACCAGTCAAACCTGTCCTCGCACGCCACGACAGCGTCCGACGCAACCGACAACCCCATGCGATCCCCCACGCCCTGGACGTGGCAGCGCCCCAGCCCCATGCCGGTTGTCGCACAGCCGTGCTTCCCCCACCGCCACATGATCAAGGATATGACGCAGGTTTTCGGACACGCACTCAGGCCGTTGTGGCGCTCGCCGAGGCCGACTTCGTCCGGCCGGACCCCGGGGCGGACCGGGGACGCCGTGCCACTTGGCATCGGCGTCCCCGAGCTTGAGGGTGCTGGGAGTGCCCCAGCTCTCACAAGGCTGTCAGTTCCACCGCTGCACAGGCGGCGCGGGCTCTGCGCAGGTCCAGAGAGTGAGGTAGGCACCGTTGGCCCAGGAGTTGCCCTTGGGGGTTATGCACTTACCACCGTGCTGCGTGAAGGTGTGGCTGTACCCCACGACGAACAGCTGAGAGGCGGCGCTGCTGTTGCAGGTCCACAGCGTCAACACTGCACCGTTGGTGCCGCTCGCATCGCCGCTCGGCGTCAGGCACTTGCCGCTCGACTTGTGCACAATTCGGTTGTCGGATCTCTGCATCCACTGCTGCAGGTCGCTACCGGTACAACTCCACTGGGTAATGATCGCCCCATTCGCGGTGCTGTTCCCCTCGGGAGTAGCGCAGAGAGGGGCTCCCAGGTAGTAGCCGTTGTCCAACGTGCTCCAGTATCCGTAGCCGACCGCCTGTGCGGTACCGGTGTTCAGCATGCCCAGGGACAGCGAGAAGAGAAGAGCCGTCAACACTGTTGTGAATTTGCGCATCGGTATTCCTAGCATATTTGGTTCGATTGGGAAGTCGGGCCGTAGCAAAGGTGTGCCGGACAGGGAAAAGTGATCGCGGAATCCACTGTGGCGTTCTCGGCCGCGACACGAAACTAAGCCCCCGCGAGGGACGGTGCTGTTCATTGCGTGCACGACTCCTCGACACTGCGCGCAACGTTCAGCGCAGCCGCGCTTTGCGGTACTGGGTCTCGGATCCCGTGTTCTCGGACCGCCCAGGAACGCACGCTGAGACATCCGCGGTCGCCTCGATCGCCGATGTTCATACGAGTGCAACGATGCCGCCCGACCTGCACCCAAGGGATGTCCGGACCCCCGAAGCGGGCTGCCCGGAGGCCCGTAGCACCTGCGCTCACTCGCCCACGGGGAACCGGTCCGCTTACCGTGGTCGGGTGACCGCCCCGGCCCTGTACCGCAGATTGCACGTGGATCTGGCGCGTACCGACGCGTCCCTCTGTCGACGAACCCAGGCACCGTCCTGATCCGATCCGGAGATCGGGCAGGACAGGACCTCACCGTTCGCACACCTCCGCTGCGGAGGCGTGCGTCGTCCCGCACGACAACGGAGAGAGATGGGCATGACCACTGTCACCAGTCATGAAATACGGCGCGTAGGACCGAGGTTCGGCGCCGAGATCATCGGAGTCGACCTTACGGACACGGTCGACGCCGACACCGCGGACCTCCTGCGCCAGGCTTTTCGGGAGCACAAGGTGCTGGTGTTCCGGAACCAGAACCTGACGCCCGATCAGCACGTCAGGGCCGTGGACATCTTCGCGGAACCGTTCGACCACCCCACCGCCGCGAAGGATGCCGCCAACCCGCTGGTCTACCCGTACAACGTCCGGCAGACCGGCAAAGCGAGCACCTGGCACATCGGCGGGCTGTGGCGGAGCCCCGTGTTCGCCATCGAGTCACTCACCTACGAGGAGGTGCCCGAGCTCGGCGGGCACACCCTGTGGGCCGATCTCCAGACGGCCTACGACGACCTGTCGGAGCCGTTCAAGGTGCTGCTCGCATCGGTGAGCGCCGTCTACGACGCCGACCCCCAGAACTACGCCCAGGGCAGCAGGCGGACCCCCGTCACGGAGACGGTCGAGCATCCGGTCGTACTCGAGCATCCCGACACCGGGCGGAAGGGACTGTTCATCAGCACCTCGGCACTCGGGCTCACGGGTGTCACACCCGAGGAGGGCAAGGCGCTGCTCGACCATCTCCTCAGGCACGCCTCCTCGCCGAACTACACCATCCGGCTCGGCTGGAACCCCGGTGACTTCGTCCTGTGGGACAACCGGGCGACCTGGCACTACGCCGTGGACGACTACGGCGACGGCGCCCGCGTGTACCGCAAGGTCATCGGCGTGGAACGTCAGGAGACCGGGGCCGCCGGCTGACGGCCCGCAGCGGAGACGTACACTCGCGCCCCGGCCCGAGGGCGCGAGTGCACGTCCGGAAGCACGGCCCAGCTGGTCAAGGCCACCGTCCGCGGACGGCACCGGCCGATACCGACGCAAGGAGCACCGCATTGGACGTCCAGTCCACCCCGACCGACGTGGCCGACCGCGCACCGGCTCCCCGCGAGGGCACCGTGCAGTGGGCCGCCACCGGCTGGGATCACCCCGACGCGGTGGCCCTGCGCGACCGGATGGACGCCGAACTGCGGCCCCGTTACGCGCCCTTCGACGCCGAACGCGCCGGGTTCCGGCCCGACTCGCCGACCGCCGAAGAGATCGTCACCACCTGGATCGCCTACGAGGGCGCCCGGCCGCTGGCGACCGCCTCACTGCGACTGCTGCACCACCACGGAGGGGGCCACTACGAGGTCAAGCGCGTCTACGTGCACGACGGGCACCGAGGGCGTGGCCTGGCCAAGGCGGCACTCGACGCGGTGGAGACCAGTGCCCGCGGGCTCGGAGCCGTCCGGCTGCTCCTGCAGACCGGGAAACTGCAGCCGGAGGCGATGGGGCTCTACGAACGACGGGGCTGGCACCGAGTGCCGCCCTACCCGCCCTATGACACCGACCCGTTCAGCGTCTGCTACGGCAAGGACCTCCCGAACGGCTGACCGGCCCCGGCCTCGCAACCGGTGCGGGGCTATGCGTCTTTTCGTACGGGCAGGTTCGGACGGCGCGAAACTGAGCAGGCGACAGGGTATGGGCTCACACGCGCGCACCACCCCGTCGCAGTCCGAGCGATTGTTCCGGCCGCGGAGCCGGAGGACGGACCGGAGGGCTCGGATGCTCCGTCGGCATGTCCTCGCCCCGATGGCGATCGCATCGCTCACCCTCGTGGCTGCCGGCTGCGCCGGTGCCTCGGACACGACCGCCCCGACCGGGGCGACGCCTGCCGCGCACGGCAGTACGGCACCCGGCAAGGAACGCCCCTCCGACGCGCAGGCCTCCGTCCCAGCCGCGGCTGCGGCCGCCCCCGAGGACTCCGCCGGCTCGGAGCCCGCGGCCGCGGCCGAGCCGGGTTCCCGGCGCTGCAGGGCCGCAGACCTGGGCATGAGCCTGGGCCGTGCCGACGCGGGAGCCGGGCAGGTCTACTTCCGGCTCACGTTCGAGAACAAGTCCCAGGCCTCCTGCACGCTGCGCGGCTTCCCCGGTGTCTCACTGATCAAGCGTGACGGCAGCGTGATCGGCGTGCCGGCCGAGCGCGAGGGCGGAATGCGGGACCGGATGGTGATCGGACCCGGTAGGACCGCGGGCGTCACCCTGCACACACTGAATCAGGGAATCGAGGACTCGGGCTGCTGGGACCGGCCCGACTACCTCAAGGTCTATCCGCCCGGTTCCACGGAGGCACTCACCCTGCGTACCCCGCAACTCCGCATCTGCGGCGACCGCTTCACCACCACGGCGACGGGCGGCTGACGAGGAGCACTCCGTACGACGGGCCGCCGGCGCGCTCGGGCCCCGCCGGCGGATGGCGATGCCACGTCCGGGACAGCCCTTAGCATGGCACCACCGCCGGGCCGGCGACTCTCGGCATGTTGCACGAACTCCGACGTCGGTGATTGCCGCGATTGCGCAGAGACGGTGCCCGACGACTCCCACAGGATGTGCGGTCAGACACCGAAGTGATCCGGATGAATCACTCGGTGAACCCTGACGTCAGGAGTCGCCGTGCTGTGGAGAAGGAATCTGCTCGTCCCGTTGGCCGCACTCACCCTCGTCCTGTCCGCATCGGTCGGTGCGGGCGCAGCGTCGGCATCCGCTCCCGCGGTCACCCCGACGGCCGCGGCCGCCGGTGGCTTCGGTGACCCCGGCCCCTACGCCACCGCTGTGGAAGTCGGAGCGATCACCACCCTGTACTACCCGCGCGACATCGCGAGCAGCGATCGCCGCCACCCCGTGATCGTGTGGGGCAACGGCACCAACGGCATTCCCCTCGTCTACCGGGACCTGCTGCTCCACTGGGCCGGTCAGGGCTTCATCGTCGCCGCCGCGAACACCCCGCAGTCGAACCTCGGCATCTCCATGCGAGCGGGCATCGACATGCTCACCCGCAGGAACGCCGACCCGGCCAGCATCTTCCTCAACCATGTCGACCTCGAGCACATCGGCGCATCGGGTCACTCGCAGGGCGGTGCGGCCGCCATCGTCGTCGGTGCGGACCCCCGCATCGACACCATCCTGCCGATCCAGCCAGGTCCGCTGGCCGACATCAACGCGGTACACGTCCCCGCGCTCCTCCTGGCGGGTGAGAAGGACAGCATCGTCTTCCCCTTCCTCGTCAAGGCTTTCTACGACGCCGCCGACCACATCCCGGCCCTCTACGGCGAGTTGCGCGGGGCCGATCACTTCACGGTCGTCGGCGACCCCGGTCCGTTCGCCGCTCCGACCACCGCGTGGTTCCGTGCCCATCTCATGGGCGACGGGACGGCCCGTGCCCAGTTCTTCGGCCCCGGCTGCGGCATCTGCACCGACGCCACCACCTGGTCCGACGTCCGCCGGAACGGCCTGGCCCTGAGCGTTCCGGCCACCACCCCGTAACCCGCGGATCCCCTTCGTCACCGCCTTCCCTGTCGTCCCGGCAGGGAAGGCGGGCACCGCTCGTGAAAGGACGGACATGGACATCATCGCGACCACCTGCCGAGGAAAGGTCCGAGGCCGCGTCCACGGAGGGGTCGCCACCTTCCTCGCGATCCCCTACGCCGCCGCGCCCTTCGGCGTCCACCGGTTCCGTGCCCCCGCGCCCGTCGAACCCTGGGAAGGGGTGCGTGACGCGCTTGAGCACGGGCCGACCGCTCCGCAACGCCCCTACCGGCCGCCCCTCGACCAGCTGATTCCCGAGGTGGACATCGCGGGGGAGGACTGTCTCCACCTCAACATCTGGACCCCTGACGCCGGTGGCGATGCCGGTGGCGGACCTCTGCCGGTGATCGTGTGGATCCACGGGGGATCCCTGCGGAACGGTTCGGCCGCCATGCCGCTGTACGACGGCCGCGCCTTCGCGCGCGACGGAGTGGTCCTCGTCTCGATCAACTACCGGCTCGGGGTCGAAGGGTTCGGTGTCTTCCCCGACGCACCCGACAACCGCGGCCTGCTGGACCAGATCGCCGCCCTGACCTGGGTGAAGGAGAACATCGCGGCCTTCGGCGGAGACCCCGCACGCGTCACCGTGTGCGGCGAGTCCGCAGGAGCCGTCAGCATCGCCGCCCTGATGACCAGCCCCCGCGCGGCCGGCCTGTTCCACCGCGCGATCCTGCAGAGCGGCCCGCCGCAGACCGTGACGCGTGGTCAGGGAGCGAAGACCGTGCGGGCGATGGCGAAGGAGCTGCGGGTGCCCGCCACAGCGGAGGAGTTCGCCGCGGTGAACCGCGAGCGGCTGCTGGATGTGCAGGACGCCGTGGTCGGCAGGGCCGATCCGATCAGCGGTGGGCCCGGCTTCCACATCGTGGTCGACGACGACGTGGTGCCCGCCGACCCTCCGCTTCCGTCGGTCGACCTGCTCCTGGGCTGCAACCGGGAGGAGTACCGCCTGTGGTTCGTGCCCGGCGGGGCGGTGGACCGCATCAGCGGACTCGCGCTGCGGCTGGCACTGCTGAAGTTCCGGATCCCGGGCCGGGTCGCGCGTCTCTACCGGGCCTCCCGGCCGGGCGCGAAGCCGGGGGTGATCCTCGGCGAGATGGCCACGGACCTGCTGCTGCGCGGGCCTCTCAACCGGCTCGCCGACTCCCGGCCGGCCCGCACGTTTCTCTACGAGTTCGCCTGGCGCTCGCCGACATTGGGACTGGGCGCCTGCCACGCCCTGGAGATCGGCTTCGTCTTCGACAACCTCCTCCACGGCCAGACACTGACGGGGCCGGACGCCCCTCAGCCGCTGGCCGACGCCATGCACCGGGCGTGGGTCGACTTCGCCGCCTCGGGAGACCCCGGCTGGTCCGCGTGGGACGCACGCCGGCCGGTCATGGTCTTCGACCACCCCGGCACGGGTACGGTCCTGGCACCGCGACAGGAGGAGCTGCTGGCCTGGCTGTAGCGCCGGCCCGGCCCGCTGCGGGGCACACCGCCAGGTCCCGCAGCCAGGCTTCCCGGTCAGGTGAGGTCCGTGGCGACGAGTGCCGCCTGGAGCAGCCGCGCCTCGGCCGGGACCGTGAGGTCCAACCCGGTCAGCGTGCTCACCCGGTGCAACCTGTAGTCCAGCGTGTTGCGGTGGATGCACAGCTCCGACGCGCTCCGGCGGCGGTTGTGCCCGTGGTCGACGAACACACGCAGTGTCTCCAGCAGGTACGGATGGTCCGCCAGCGGATCGAGCTTGGCCGCCAGCCGCAGCAGCGCGTCACCGGGACGCGCGAGCTGGTACTCCAGCAGCACGTCATCGAGCCGGTACAGCCCGGGCGGGCGGCCCAACCGCTGTACGAGTTCGAGTACGCGCCCCGCTTCCGCCGCCGCGGCAGGAACGGCGGTCGGCCCCACGGCCGGGGCAGCAGCCGCGAACACGGACTGCCCCACGTCCTTCCCGAGCGAATCCGGCAGGCCGGACAGGTCGCAACTGCCGGGCAGCAGCGCGATCCCGGCGACGTGATCCATCAGCACAGGGACACCCGCGAGGGCCTCGAGCGAGGACTGCACCAGCCTGGACGGCGGACTCGACTCGAAGGCCAGGGCGACAACCTCATGCCCGCCGGCCACGCCGACCTGTGCCGCCTCCGACAGGTCTTCGTACGGCCGTCCGGCCAGCAGAGCGGTCAGCAGCGCCCGCCGTACCCGCTTGTCCTCGCTGTGGATGTCCTCCTGGGCATTCCGGTGAGCGAGCACGACAGCAGGCATGGCCGCGTGCAGGCAGGCCAGCAACTTCGCACCCGCGCCGGTCAGCTCCTCGGGCTCCGCCGTCTCGGACAGAACCTGCCACCACACCTCGGCACCGATGAGATAGGCGGCGATCACCGCCTCCAGGGGCACGCGTTCCTCGGCCCGGCGCCCCGACCACTCGATGAGGCGGGTCAGGTCACCCGGGCCCATCACGCCGTCCTCACGCAGCGCCCGCAGCAGCAGATCGTGCACCGCGGTGACCGACCGGGTCACTTCACCCTCGAGCGTCCGGCGCGGCAGTTCCCCGTAGAACGGCACCTCCGCCGCACAGCGAGCGACGACGGCGCCGGTGAAATCACCGCGGCGGACAGCCATCCGTGCGTGCAGACCAGGCATCGGCGTATCGTCACACCGCCTGAATACGTCCGTCAATCACTCACTGCCCGCAAGGAACGCACCGCGGGTCGGCCCGCTCGGGCCCGACAGCGGACGTGCCGTCCGGGCCGGCCGGTGACAGGCGGCCCGGACAGCAGGATCAGACGAGGTCGAACCGGTCGAGGTTCATCACCTTGTTCCACGCCGCGACGAAGTCGTTCACGAACTTCTCCTTCGCGTCGTCGCTCGCGTAGACCTCCGCGACAGCGCGCAGCTCGGAGTTCGACCCGAAGACGAGGTCGGCGCGGGTGCCGGTCCACTTGACCTCACCCGTGGTGGCGTCGCTGCCCTCGAAGGTGTTCGCGTCCTCGGACGTCGCCTTCCACGTCGTGCCCAGGTCGAGCAGGTTGACGAAGAAGTCGTTGGTCAGCGAACCGGGGGTCGCGGTCAGGACACCGAGCGAGGACTGCTGGTGGTTCGCACCCAGGACGCGGAGCCCACCGACGAGGACCGTCAGTTCGGGGGCGCTGAGGGTCAGCAGGTTCGCCCGGTCGAGCAGCAGGTACTCGGCCGGCAGCCGGTTGCCCTTGCCGAGGTAGTTGCGGAACCCGTCGGCGGTCGGCTCCAGCGCGGCGAAGGACTCGACGTCGGTCTGCTCCTGCGACGCGTCCACACGGCCCGGGGTGAACGGGACCTCGACGTCGAAACCGGCGTCCTTGGCCGCCTTCTCGACGCCTGCGGCGCCGGCGAGCACGATCAGGTCGGCGAGCGAGACCTGCGTGCCGTCGGTCCGGCCGGAGTTGAAGGACTCCTGGATCCCCTGCAGCTTGCGCAGCACCGTGGCCAGCCCGTCGGGCTCGTTGACCGCCCAGCCGTTCTGAGGCTCGAGGCGGAGGCGCGCGCCGTTGGCGCCGCCGCGCTTGTCGCTGCCCCGGAAGGACGAGGCCGACGCCCACGCGGTGGAGACGAGCTCGGACACCGTCAGGTCCGAGGCGAGAACCAGTTCCTTGAGGGCAGCGGTGCCCTCGGCGTCGACGGGCTGGTGCGTCGCGGCGGGGAGGGGGTCCTGCCACACCAGCGTCTCCGCCGGAACCTCCGGGCCGAGGTAGCGCACGACGGGGCCCATGTCGCGGTGGGTCAGCTTGAACCAGGCGCGCGCGAAGGCATCCGCGAACTCGTCGGGGTTCGCCAGGAAGCGCCGCGAGATCACCTCGTAGGCCGGGTCGAGACGGAGCGAGAGGTCCGTCGTCAGCATCGTGGGAGCGTGGCTCTTCGACGGGTCGTGGGCGTCGGGGACCGTGCCCGCCCCGGCGCCGTCCTTCGGCCGCCACTGGTGCGCGCCGGCGGGGCTCTTGAACAGCTCCCACTCGTGGCCGAACAGGATCTCGAAGAAGCTGTTGTCCCACGTGGTCGGGGTGTTCGTCCAGATGCCCTCGAGGCCGCTGGTGATCGCGTCCCCGCCCTTGCCGGTACCGAAGGAGTTGCTCCAGCCGAGGCCCTGCGCCTCGATCGGGGCGGCCTCGGGGTCGTCGCCGACGCTCTCCGCCGGGCCCGCGCCGTGGGTCTTGCCGAAGGTGTGGCCGCCCGCGATCAGGGCGACCGTCTCCTCGTCGTTCATCGCCATCCGGCGGAACGTCTCACGGATGTCGCGGGCCGCGGCGAGCGGGTCCGGTGTGCCGTTCGGGCCTTCGGGGTTGACGTAGATGAGGCCCATCTGGACAGCACCGAGGGGGTTCTCCAGCTCCCGGTCGCCGGTGTAGCGCTCGTCGTCGAGCCAGGTGGTCTCGGGACCCCAGTAGACGTCCTCGTCGGGCTCCCAGACGTCCGCGCGGCCGCCGCCGAAGCCGAAGGTCTCGAAGCCCATCTGCTCCAGGGCGACGTTGCCGGTGAGGATCATGAGGTCGGCCCAGGAGAGGCTCTGGCCGTACTTCTTCTTGACCGGCCACAGCAGGCGGCGGGCCTTGTCGAGGTTCCCGTTGTCCGGCCAGCTGTTGAGCGGGGCGAAGCGCTGCTGACCGGCCCCGGCGCCGCCGCGGCCGTCGCTGATCCGGTAGGTGCCCGCGCTGTGCCACGCCATCCGGATCATGAACGGGCCGTAGTTGCCGAAGTCTGCCGGCCACCAGTCCTGCGAGGTCGTCAGCACCTCCGCGATGTCCTGCTTCACGGCCGCGAGGTCGAGCGTCCTGAACGCCTCGGCGTAGTCGAACTCCTCGCCGAGGGGATTGGCCACGGCGGGGTTCTTGGCGAGGATCTTCAGATTGAGCCGCTCCGGCCACCACTGGCGGTTTCCGCCGCCCTGAGTCGGGTGCGGGGCGCGCCCGTGCGCGACGGGGCAGCCACCTCCGCCCTCTGCCTTCGCGTCGGTGACGATTGCGTCATGGTTCTCGGACATGGGAATCCTTCCGGACTGGGCGGATCGCGTTGCTCAGGAACTGCGGGCGGTGGAGCGGTCGGGGCACAGGAGTGAGTGACCTCGGTCCTGCCGAGCGAGAAGCCGTGCGGCCGGACACGGCCGGCCCCGGTGGCCTCGCCGGCCGAGGTCGGCGACCAGGCGCGTCCCGCCGCGGTCAGCACATGGCGGGACGCGTCGAGGACCTGAACGGGGGTGCCCACGCGATCGCTCACCCCGGTGGCGATCGCCTCGGCAACTCCGAGCTGGTCACCGTCCCGGAGGGTCTCGAGCGGCGCGACGCGGGCAGTTGTCATCCGCGGGCCGGCACCGCGCAGGTCCTTGGTGATGGTCCCGTCACGTCTCTGTCTCCTGCCGTACTGGAGTCTTCCTGTCCCTTGGCTATCGCCGGAACCGATCCTACGATGGATAGAGTCCAGGTCAACAAGAACACCAGACTCGTACTCAATCGGAGCCCGGACATTCACCGGTAGACGTCAGGTATCCCGCCAAGGCCGAATAGGTGAACCGATATGAGTGACCTGCTGGAGCGACTGCGAGGACGTGGCTGGCGTATGACCTCCCAGCGGCGTGTCGTCGCGGAGGTGCTCGACGGCGACCACGTGCACCTCACCGCCGACGAGGTGCACGCACGTGCGGTACAGCGGCTGCCCGAGATCTCCCGAGCGACCGTGTACAACGCCCTGGGCGAGCTGGTCGCCCTCGGTGAGGTCATAGAGGTCTCCACCGACGGCCGTGCCAAGCGCTTCGACCCCAACGCACACCGCCCGCACCAGCACCTGGTGTGCTCCGAATGCGGAACTGTCCGGGATGTTCACCCGACCGGCGATCCGCTGGCCGACCTCCCGGCCGACGAGCGGTTCGGCTTCACGGTGTCCGAGGCCGCAGTCACCTACCGCGGGCTGTGCCCGTCCTGTGTCCAGGCGTCCTGATCCGCAGGTGACGGGCCCGGCCGCACCTCCTGGGCCCCGGCCCGCAGTTCGGCCCTGACGGCGCGTCGGCACAGGCCCGTCCTTCGCGCGTCCGGGCCGCCCGTGGGCTCACGTCTGCCGGAGCCGAGCGAGAAGCTCCTGGCCGCAACGGCGCACCGACGGTGCCGACGCCCGATTCCAGCGGCGTGAGGTATCTCCTACCGGCGTGAGCTATCTCCCGCTGGTGGGAGATCGACGCCACCGCTACTGATCGGTACCGTCCACGGGGACAGCGGATGCCGATCCCGGCAGCCGGAATGACATCGCCACCTGGGGCCGCTGTGCCCGCAACACGACAGGGGACATTGATGTTCCGCAAGGTATTGGTCGCCAACCGGGGCGAGATCGCGATCCGCGCGTTCCGTGCGGCGTTCGAGCTCGGCATCTCCACCGTGGCCGTGTTCCCCCACGAGGACCGCAACTCGCTCCACCGTGCCAAAGCCGACGAGGCCTACCAGATCGGTGAAAAGGGCCACCCGGTGCGGGCCTACCTCTCGGTCGACGAGGTGATCAAGGCCGCGCGCAAGGCGGGTGCCGACGCCGTCTACCCCGGATACGGCTTCCTTTCGGAGAACCCCGACCTCGCCGCCGCGTGCGCCGAGGCCGGGATCACCTTTGTCGGACCGCCCGCTTCCGTACTGCACCTGACCGGCAACAAGTCCCGCGCGGTGGCGGCCGCCCGCGAGGCCGGGGTTCCCGTACTGAAGTCGTCGGAGCCGTCCACCGACGTGGACACGCTGGTCGGCGCGGCCGACTCCATCGGGTTCCCGGTGTTCGTCAAGGCCGTCGCCGGTGGCGGTGGGCGGGGCATGCGGCGTGTCGCCGAGCCCGCCGAGCTGCGGGAGTCGATCGACGCGGCGATGCGCGAGGCGGAGTCGGCGTTCGGCGACGCCACTGTCTTCCTCGAGCAGGCCGTCATCAATCCGCGCCACATCGAAGTGCAGATCCTCGCCGACACCCAGGGCAACGTCGTCCACCTGTACGAGCGGGACTGTTCGTTGCAGCGGCGCCACCAGAAGGTGGTCGAGATCGCGCCCGCGCCGAACCTCGACCCCGAGCTGCGCGCACGCATCTGCGCCGACGCCGTGGCGTTCGCCAAGCACATCGGGTACGTCAACGCGGGCACCGTGGAGTTCCTCGTCGACGAGCGCGGCAACCACGTCTTCATCGAGATGAACCCCCGCATCCAGGTGGAGCACACGGTCACCGAGCAGGTCACCGGACGGGACCTGGTGATCGGGCAGCTGCGGATCGCCGCCGGGAAGTCGCTGCCGGAACTGCGTCTGACGCAGGACGACATCGTGCTCACCGGCACGGCCATGCAGTGCCGTATCACCACGGAGGACCCGGCCAACGGCTTCCGTCCCGACACCGGCACCATCTCCGCCTACCGTTCCCCGGGCGGCCCCGGTGTACGGCTCGACGGCGGCACCGTCCACACCGGTGCCGAGGTGTCCGCCCACTTCGACTCGATGCTGGTCAAGCTGACCTGCCACGGCCACGACTTCGCCAACGCCGCCCGCCGCGCGCGGCGGGCGATCGCCGAGTTCCGTATCCGCGGAGTCGCCACCAACCTGCCCTTCCTGGGCGCCGTGCTCGACCACCCCGGCTTCCGCGAGGGCCGCATCACGACGAGCTTCATCGCCGACCACCCCGAACTGATCCGGGCGCGCCCCTCCGCGGACCGCGGAAGCCGCATGCTCACGTACCTCGCCGAGACGACCGTCAACCGTCCCCACGGCCCGCGTCCCCAGGTCATCGACCCGGCCCTCAAGCTCCCGTCCGTCCCCCAGGGCACACCCTTCCGCGAAGGATCGCGGCAGCGCCTCGCGGCACTCGGGCCGGAGGCGTTCGCGGCCGAGCTGCGTGCGCAGCGGGCCGTCGCGGTGACGGACACGACCTTCCGTGACGCGCACCAGTCCTTGCTTGCCACCCGGGTGAGGACGCGCGACCTGCTGGCCGTGGCCCCGCACGTCGCCCACACCGCGCCGGAGCTCCTCAGCCTGGAGTGCTGGGGCGGCGCCACCTACGACGTGGCCCTGCGCTTCCTCGCCGAGGATCCCTGGGAGCGGCTCGCGGCCCTGCGGGAAGCGGTGCCCAACATCTGTACGCAGATGCTGCTGCGCGGGCGCAACACCGTCGGCTACACGCCCTACCCCGTCGAGGTGACCGAAGCCTTCGTCGCCGAGGCGGCGTCGACCGGCATGGACATCTTCCGGATCTTCGACGCGCTCAACGACGTCTCGCAGATGCGTCCGGCCATCGACGCCGTACGGTCCACCGGCACGGCGCTCGCCGAGGTCGCCCTCTGCTACACCGCGGACCTGTCGAACCCGGCCGAACAGCTGTACACGCTCGACTACTACCTGCGTCTCGCGGAGGAGATCGTCGAGGCCGGCGCGCACGTCCTGGCCATCAAGGACATGGCCGGCCTGCTGCGCCCGCCCGCCGCACGCACCCTGGTGACCGCGCTGCGCGAGCGCTTCGACCTTCCGGTGCATCTGCACACCCATGACACCGCCGGCGGCCAGCTCGCCACGCTGATCGCCGCGATCGACGCGGGAGTCGACGCCGTCGACGCCGCCGTCGCCTCGATGGCGGGCACCACCAGCCAGCCGTCGCTGTCCGCGCTCGTCGCGGCCACCGACCACACCGAGCGCGCGACGGGGCTCTCGCTCGACGCGGTCGGCGGACTCGAGCCGTACTGGGAGGCCGTGCGCAAGGTCTACGCACCCTTCGAGTCGGGACTGGCCTCGCCCACCGGGCGCGTCTACCACCACGAGATCCCCGGCGGGCAGCTGTCGAACCTGCGTCAGCAGGCCATCGCGCTCGGCCTCGGCGACCGCTTCGAGCTGATCGAGGACTGCTACGCGGCGGCCGACCGGATGCTGGGCCGACTGGTCAAGGTGACCCCCTCCTCGAAGGTGGTGGGCGACCTCGCCCTGCACCTGGTCGGAGCCGGGGTCAGTGCGGCCGACTTCGAGTCCGACCCCGGCAAGTTCGACGTGCCGGACTCGGTGGTCGGATTCCTGCGCGGCGAGCTGGGCGACCCGGCCGGTGGCTGGCCCGAGCCGTTCCGTACGCGCGCACTCCAGGGCCGCCCCGCGCAGTCCGAGGCCGTGACCCTGTCGGAGGAGGACCGTGAGGGACTCGGCCGGAACCGGCAGGCGACGCTGAACCGGCTGCTGTTCCCCGGCCCGACCAAGGAGTTCGACGCCCACCGCGAGGCCTACGGCGACACCTCCGTACTGCCCACGCAGGACTTCTTCTACGGTCTGGAGCCGGACACCGAGCACACGGTCACCCTGGGGGCCGGTGTCACGCTGCTGATCGAACTGGAGGCGATCTCGGAGGCCGACGAACGTGGCTTCCGTACGGTGATGGCCACGCTCAACGGCCAGTTGCGCCCGGTCGCGGTGCGGGACACGTCCGTCGCCACCGAGGTCAAGGCCGCGGAGAAGGCCGAGCGGGGCAACGACGGGCATGTCCCCGCGCCGTTCGCGGGCGTTGTCACGCTCCAGGTGGCGGAGGGCGATTCGGTGTCGGCGGGTCAGACGGTCGCCACCATCGAGGCGATGAAGATGGAGGCCTCCATCACCGCCCAGCGTGCGGGCACGGTCGCGCGTCTCGCGATCGGGAAGATCCAGCAGGTAGAGGCGGGCGATCTGCTCATCGAGATCGGCTGACGTCGGCTTCGTCATGACAGAAGGCCGGCCCGGGAGAGGTTCCCGGGCCGGCCTTCCGCCGTGCGCGCCGTGTCACCCGGCGTCCTGGGTCCCTTCCGCCTCGATCCGGCGCAGCCGTTCGGCGTCGCAGGTGCGGGGGCAGGTGTCGCAAGCCTCCGCGGGGCGGATCGTGTAGTAGAGGCAGCAGCCCGCCCGGTCCCGGGTCGGGTGCGACCTTCCGTCCGCGGCCGTCAGGTGGCGGAACCCGGCACCGGCCGGGAACGGCGGGACCGGTCCCGGCAGCAGCAGTCCGGCCGCGGCGACCGCCCGTTCCTCCTCGCCCAGCAGGCGTCCCACGTACCAGATGCCCGAGACGAGGTCGTCCTCGACCATGCCCCACAGCGCCCGGGGCCCGCGCCGCACCCGGGGCCCGAGTGCCGCGCACAACGGGCGCACCAGATCGGCGACGGCCGTCCGCAGCGCGTCGCCGAGCGCCGCCTCGTCGGACACCAGGCGCACCCCTGGGAGTCCCTCCGCGGGGTCTCCCGGCAGACAGGCGAACGTACCCGGCACCACCTGGTACCGGTCCTCGCACCGGCCGATCCGCACGTCCTCCGGGCGGGGCAGCGGAACCCGGCGGTCCAGGTACCAGGGCCCGCTCAGCAGCAGGCACAGCGACCAGAGGCAGTCGTGCAACAGGCGGGAAGCCACCACGTCGGGGCGGGCCCGGTGGTCGTAGCGCTCCGTGATCCGGGCGGCCTCCGTCTCGAGGAAGGCGTCCAGCAACCCGGGCCGGAGCGCCAGTTCGGCGACGTCGACCCAGCTCTGACCGGCCGGGGCGCCCGGCTCCGCGACCTCTGCGTCCAGACCCGGACAGAGATCGGTGAGGCGGCGGTAGGTGGAGGCGAGGAGGGCGGAGGAGCTCTCGGCGGGCCGGAGGGACGCCGGTGCCGGGGCGAGGATCACGAAAGGCTCCTAGAGGGGGTGCACACCTACGAAGGGCGCGATCCGCGGGAATGCGGCAGCCCCCGGCGGAAGAGTGACTTAGGGGAGGCTCACCTTACTACTGATCAAGCATCGGTTCGACGAACCCCCCGTGCGTGTCGACCAGTTGGTAAAAGTAGGTTTGCCTAACCTAAGCTCCCTTTCATTTCTCGTCGTACCAGCGCGCCGGAGTGACCGCCCATGCAGACGTACCTGCTTGCCCTCAATCCGACCGATTCGGTCATCAGCGGCTTCCTCCCGGCCGCCGGGCGGCTCGGCCTGTCCGTGACGCTGCTCACCGACCAGCCGGAGGCGTACGGGCCACCCGGTGCGCTCGGGCCGGACGTGGAGGTCGCCGCCTGCGACGTCCGTGATCACCGCGCCGTGATCACGCACATCTCCCGGCGCGGGCAGCCCGCGGCCGTCTTCACCAACAGCGACCACCTCCAGACCCAGGGCGCGCTCGCCGCCGAGTTCTTCGGCCTGCCCGGCAAGAACTGGCGGGCCGCGCTGCGCACCAAGGACAAGGCCCTGATGCGCCGCCACCTCGCAGCCGCAGGGGCGGAACCCGTCCGTGCCGTCGAGATCCTCCCCGGGCAGTCGCCGGCCGCGTGCGTCGAGGCGGGGGGAGAGACCGGGGGAGTGGTCTATCCCTGCGTCGTGAAACCCCGCGAGGGCGTCGCCAGCGAAGACGTCGTACGCGCCGAAGGGCCTGCCGAACTGCTGCGGCTGTGCGAGGAGATCCGTGCACGCCGGCCGGACGCCGCCCTGGTCGTGGAGGAGTTCCTCCCCGGCGAGCTGTACACCCTGGAGACCCTGGGCGACGGCCGGCGCCTGCATGTCCTCGGTGGATTCCACACCCGTCTCTCGCCTCCGCCCCACTTCATCGAACAGCGGCTGACCTACGTCCCCGACCACCCCGCCCCCGTACGCGAGCAGATCCTCGAACAGCTCGCGCTGCTAGGTGTGGGATTCGGTGCCTGTCACACCGAGTTCGTCGTCCACGAGGGCCGGGCCCGCATCATCGAGGTGAACTACCGCGCCATAGGCGACCACGGCGACCTGCTACTCGCCGAACTGCTCGACATCCCGCTCTTCGACCGCATCCTTGCCACGCATCTGGGTGAGGGCCTGCCGGAGAGCCTCGGTGCCCGCACGGACCGGGCCGCCCGGATCGACTCCCCGTGCGCCGACCGGGCGGGCGTACTCGCCTCCGCGCCCGGCGCGGTCGACCGGGCCGAGGGAGGCGTGCGCCTGACCTACCGGCCCATGCGCCCGATCGGTGGGCGCCACCCCCTGCACCGCACCAACCGCGACTACCTCGGCATCCTGCGGACCGTCGGACCCGACCAGGACTCCGTGGACCGCGCCGCCGACGCGTTCCTCGCCGCCCAGCGGTGGGAGATCACCCCGTGAGCGCCGACCCGCCCCTTACCCCGGACGCATCGGGGGCAGCCAGGACCGGCGCGGCCGAACTCCCGGCCGTCGCGGGCCCCGACGCGGCCCACCAGCTGCTGCGTGTTCTCAGTGCCCTGCTGCGCGAGGACGTGGCAGGGCTGCGCACCCGTACCACCCTCCACCACCGGGCCGACGGCCCCTGGCTGCGGCTCGCCACCGGTCCCGGCCGCGCCCTGCTCCTCGCCGTGCGCGAGGACGGATTCCAGGGGACCTGGGGCGCCCGTCTGCCCCTCCTGCGCCAGGAGCCGGACGGCCCCGACCTGACCACCACCGACGAGGTGCTCGCCGCCCTGGCCCGGCTCGCCCCGCCGGAGGACGCGCCCGGCTACGCCGCCTTCGCCGAGGAGTGCCGCAGCGACCTCGCGGCCCGCCACCTGCACGCCGCGACCCGGGGCCCGGCCCTCGCCCGCCTGACGGACAGTCACGGGCCCCGCCCGGCCCACTGGAGCGGCCACACCGGAGCCCTCGCCCACGACACCCTCGCCGCCCGGACCGACCACCCCGTGCACCCCGTGTCCCGCGGCCGGAAGGGCCTGGGGGAACGTGAACTACGTGCGTACGCGCCCGAGTTCCACCCCCGCTTCCCGCTCCGCTGGCTGTCGTTGCCCGCCGGGCGGGTCACCCTGGCACCCGGGTCCGGGTCCGGCGTGATCCCGGCCCCGTACACCGCCTCGGAACCCGGAGGGGTACCCCTGCACGACGGCTGGCCCACGCCCGCCGAGCTGGGACTGCCCGGCAGCCATCACGAGGGGCACGTCCTGCTGCCCGTCCACCCCCTCACCGCCGCCGGCCGCCTCCGCGACGCCCTGGTCGAGACCGGTCTCGCCGGGGACGCGGTCCTCGCCGAGCGGCCCCTGCTGGACGTCGTACCGACCCTGTCCATGCGGACCGTCGCGCTCGCGGACCGGCCCGACACCCACCTCAAGCTGCCCCTCGCCACTGCCACCCTGGGGCTGCTCAACCGGCGTACCGTCACTCCCGGTTCACTGCGCGACGGGGCCGCAGGGCAGCGCCTCCTGGAGGGCGTCCTGCGCCGTGAACCCCACTTCGCGGGGCGCGTCCTTCTCGCCGACGAGACCCGTTACGCCCACGCCGGACACGAACTCCTCGCCGTACTCCGCCGCACCCAGCCGGCCGGACTCGACGACGCCGCCGTCCTCCCGCTCGCCGCACTGGCGGCGCCCGCCCCCGACGGGCGCCCGGTCATCGAGCACCTGGCCGACCGCTTCCACGGGGGCGACCCGGTCGCCCTTGCCGACGCCGTCCTGACCCTGCTGCTGGACTGGCAGACGACCCTCTTCGGCCACGGAATCGCCCTGGAGTCGCACCAGCAGAACATCTCCCTCGTGCTCGGCGGCGGAACGGACGGGCCCCGGCTGCTCCTCAAGGACAACGACGGTCCGCGCGTCCACACCCGGCGCCTCGCCGAGGCATGGGGGTGCGCCGAGCCCACCGGCGACAGCCTCGGCTTCGCCGACAGGCGGATCTGCGGCACACAGGACGCGCCCGTCGCCGACCTGTTCACCGCCATCACCGTCCACCTGTGCGCGGGCTCCCTGGCCTTCGGCCTCGCCGCACACGGCACCGCGCCCCTCGACCGGCTGCTCGGGCTCATACGCGACCGGCTCGCGCAGGCGATCGACAGGACCGCCGCCACCCGGCCCGGCGCCGCGGCCGTGCTGCGGGCCCGCGTGCTCGACGCACCCGAGCTGCCCGTGAAGGCCATGGTGACGGCCGGCACCCTGCTCACCAAGGCCCGGTCCGGCGCCGCCGACATCAACAAGCACTACACCACCGGCCCCAACTACCTTTTGCGGAAGGCATGAACGCCGATGCCCAGCACCACCACGCCCCGCACCCCGGCCCGCACACCGGTACACCCGCCCACTTCCGACGAAGCGGTCGGCCACACCCTGCTCAACTGCCTGCTGCGTGAGGCGACCGCGCCGCAGGACAGCACCCTCGCCGACGGCCGGCTGGTCCTGCGCCTGCCACGCCACGACACGCTTCTGCGCGTCGGCGTACGCCGCGCCTCCCTCCTGGGCGCCCACCGCTTCACCGGCCCCGTGAGCATCCGGGGGAGCCTGCCGGGCGGTGCGTGGACGACGATCGGATGGCAGCGGCTCGCCGAACTGGTGCAGGCCGAACTCTCTCTGCGCACCGGCACGGAGAACGACGAGTTCCTGGCCCAGGTGGCCGCCAGCCACCGTGCGGTCGACGGCGCCCTCGCCCGCCGGGCCATCACCGCCGCCTCCGCCGCCGCCGCCGGGGAACCGGTGGCCCGGCCGGATCCGCTCGCCGTCTACCTCGCCTCCGAACAGTCCCTGCTCCTCGGCCACCGCTTCCACCCCACGCCCAAGACGCACGGCGGCGACCCCGAAGCCTGGACCGCGTACGCCCCGGAGGAAGGCGCCCACTTCCCGCTGCGGCTGCTCGCCGTCCGGGAGGGACTTCTTGCCGAGGAGACCGCCGAGCCCGGGGGAGCTGCGGCACTCGACCGGGCCGGAGTGGCACCGCCGGGGTACCGGCTGCTGCCCGCGCACCCCTGGCAGTACCGACTGCTGGGCGGCCACCCCGCCCTGCTGGCCGCCCTCGCCCGTCGGGACGTGCTCGACCTCGGTCCGGCAGGGGCACCCGTCACCCCCACCGCCTCCGTGCGCACGGTCCACGACGGGCACGCCTTCCTGAAGTTCAGCTTGGACGTGCGCATCACCAACTGCCTCCGGAAGAACGCCTCGTACGAGCTCACCGGTGCCGTCGCGCTGACCCGGCTGCTCGCCCCCGTCCTCGCCGACCTCGCCCGGCGCCACCCCTCCGCCGCCGTGCTCCGCGAGCCCGCCTACCGCTCGCTCGCCCTCCCCGGCGCGGACGGCCGCCCCGACCGCACCCTGCTCGAAGGCTTCGGTGTGATCGTCCGGGAGGGCCTCGCCCGCCACACCCCCGCGGGTACCACCCCCCTGCTGGCCGCGGCCGTTGCCGACGAGTACCCGCTCGGCCCGGGCCGGATCTCCGAACTCCTGGCCGACGCCGGACCCGACGAGGCCGCCGAGTGGTGGCGCCGCTACACCAACCTGCTCGTCCCGCCCGTTCTGACCGCGTACTTCCGCCACGGCGTGGTTCTCGAACCGCACCTCCAGAACGTCGTCGTCTGCGTCGGCCGCGACGGCCACCCGGAGCGGGTCCTCTTCCGCGACCTCGAAGGAACCAAGCTCCTGCCCGGCCACCACGCCGCGGCGCTGCGCAGGCTCCCCCGCGAGGTCGCCGGGCCCCTCACGTACGACCGGAGGCGCGGCTGGGACCGGGTCGTCTACTGCCTGATCGTCAACCACCTCGCCGAACTCCTCGCCGCCGTCGCCGACCTGCACCCCGAGACCGAACCCGCCCTCTGGCGGCAGGTGCGCACCACGCTGGAAGCGAGCGCCGACTCCCTCGGCCGCCCGCCCCAGCTGAGCGCCCTGCTGGCGGGGGCACCCCTGCCCGCCAAGGCCAATCTGCTCACCCGCTGGCGCCGCTCGGCGGACCGCGACGCCGGGTACGTCCGCCTGCGGTCCCCGCTGGCCCCGCGACCTTCCGCCGACGGGGAGCACGCCCCCTGACCCGCGCCGCTCCCCGCCGACCAGCAGCCAGGCCCGCCGACGACGAACGGATCACACCGGTGCCCCCATCCCTTCTCAGCCACGCCGTACGGGCCGAGGCCCGTACCCTCGCGACCAGTGAACTGCCCTGCTACGTGTACGACCTGACGGCTTTGAACATGCACGCAGCGGCGGTGCGCGCATCCCTCCCGCGAACGGTGGAGCTGTACTACGCGGCGAAGGCCAACCCCGAACCGGAGGTCCTCGCCGCCCTCGCCCCGTGGACCGACGGCTTCGAGGTGTCCTCCGGCGGCGAACTCGCCCATGTCCGCACTGCCGTGCCGGGGCAGCCCCTCGCCTTCTCCGGTCCGGGCAAGACCCCTGACGAGCTCGCCGCCGCACTGGCCGCAGGGGTGGAGCGGGTGCATGTCGAAAGCCTCCACGAGGTGCGGATGCTCCGGGCGCTCGCCGCTCGCTCCCCTGAACCGGGCCGCCCTCCCACCCAGGTCCTGCTCCGCATCAACCCGGCCGTTCCCGACGGGACGCTGACAGGCAGCGCCCTCACGATGGGAGGCCGTCCCACTCCCTTCGGCATGGGGACGGAGGAGGCCTCCGAAGCGCTCAACCTGCTCACCGGCGAAGACTGCCCCGGGCTCGAAGCAGCCGGCGTCCACGCGCACCTGGCCAGCGGTCTGCCCGCCGACGCGCTGCTGCGGGTGGCCGAGGCGATCGTCGACGCGGCGGCCGGTCTGTCCCGCCACCACGGGACGGCCCTGCCGGAAGTCGTCGTGGGCGGCGGCATGGCCGTGGACTACACCCGCCCCGCCGACCGCTTCGACTGGGCAGCCTACGGTGCGGGCCTGGACGCCCTGGCACGACGTCACCCCGGCGTGCGCCTGCGCGTCGAGCCCGGTCGTGCCCTGGCCGCCTACTGCGGCTGGTACGTGACCGACGTGCTGGATGTGAAACGCAGCCACGGGGAGGACGTGGCCGTGGTCCGCGGCGGCACCCAC
Source organism: Streptomyces sp. NPDC056452 (assembly GCF_042796085.1). Lineage (NCBI taxonomy): Bacteria > Bacillati > Actinomycetota > Actinomycetes > Kitasatosporales > Streptomycetaceae > Streptomyces > Streptomyces sp. NPDC056452. Next base: position 31,834 of record NZ_JBHTRI010000017.1, on the reverse strand, counting down.
CACCTGCGGACGCCGGCCGCCAAGGGGCACGACCAGCCGGCGGAGGTGGTGCCCGTCGAGCCGTGGCCGCACCCGTGGCCGCGCCCGGCGGCGGTGGGCGGCCGGGTGACGGTCGCCGGTCAGCTCTGCACGCCGAAGGACGTGCTCGCACGGGGCCTGGAGGCGGCCGGGCTCCGTGCGGGGGACCGGGTGGTTTTCGCCCTGGCCGGCGCGTACGCCTGGAACATCTCCCACCGCGACTTCCTGATGCACCCGGCGCCGGGCTTCCGATTTCTCGGCGGGTCGGGGACACGGAGCTCCGGAGAGTGTTAACTTAGGCAAGCCTAACCTAAGGAGACGTTATGGCCGTCGCCCCTGCCCGCACCGCCGAGCTGTCCCACGCGGAGCGGATCCGCTCTGTCGTCGCCGCCGCGGGCTCGCTCAGCCTGACCACGGCCGGCGCGTCCTACGACCTCATCGCCATGCACACGGTGGAGAACGGGCGGCTCGCGCTGCGCGTGCCCGAAGACACGCCGCTCGCCGCGGAGATGGTGTGCGCTCCGCACGGCGCGCTGGGCGCGCTCGTGGAGTTCACCGACGTCGCACCCGTCCGGGCACGGGACCGGATCCGCGCCCGGGCCACGCTGTCCGGCTGGCTGACACAGTCCGGGCGGGGGCACGGGAACGTCATGGTCCTGGACCTGGACCCGGCGCGCGTCAGCATCCAGTGGCACGGACGCGTCGAACACGTGGGCCTCGACGAGGTGTTCCGCGCGGAACCGGACGCCCTCGCGCTCCAGGAAGCGGCCATGCTGGGCCATCTGGACGACGACCACCACGACGTGGTCGCCCGGCTCGCCCGCCTCGCCGCCCCCGAGGTGCGCCGGGGAGTGGTCGACGTCCGCCCGTACGCCATGGACCGTTACGGGTTCACCCTCCGCTACGAGTACGCCCAGGGCCACCGCGACGCCCGCCTCCTCTTCCCCGCCCCGGTGCGCGACGCCGCGGAGGTCGGGGTCCAGGTGGAGGCCCTGCTCGCCCACGCCCGCCACTGCAGGGGTGCCTCCCACTCCTGAACTGCCGCCCGGGCAGCCCGTCCTCAGCCGTGCAGCCGCACCGGCAGGGTTCGCACGCTGTTGCCCACGAAGGACGCGTGTCGTGGCAGTTCGGGCTCCGGGACGGCGAGATCGAGGTCGGGGAAGCGGGTGAACAACTGCTCGAGCGCGGCCGTGCCTTCCATCCTGGCCAGGGGTGCGCCCATGCAGTAGTGAGCGCCATGGCCCAGCGAGAGGTGCCGGGACTCGTCGTTGCGGGTGACGTCGAAGCGGTCGGCGTCGGGCCCGTGGGCCTTCGTGTCGCGGCCCGCCGCGGAGTAACCGGCCAGCACCGGGGTCCCCTTGGGGATCACGGTCCCGCCGAGCGAGAGGTCGCGTGTCGGGTAGCGGAACGGGAAGTAGCTGACCGGGCTGTCCCAGCGCAGCGTCTCCTCGACCACGTCCGACCACGTCGCCCGGCCCGACCGGACCAGGGAGAGCTGGTCCCGGTGGGTGCACAGAGCCCGTACGGCGTTGGTGATCAGATTGAGCGTCGTCTCGTGCCCGGCGATGATCGTGAGCATCAGGGTCCCGATCAGCTCGTGCGGTCCGAGCCGGTCGCCGTTCTCCTCGCGGGCCGCGATCAGCGCGCTGGTGAGATCGTCCCCCGGATCCTCCGTCCGGGCGGCAGCCACCGCTCCCAGCACCTCGACCATCTCCCGGTTGGCCGCTATCGCCTCCGCGGGGCCGATGTCCGTGGCGACAACCTGGTTGGACAGGTGGTGCAGCCGGTCATGGTGTCCGGCGTCCACGCCCAGCAGTTCACAGATGACACCCATCGGCAGCGGCAACGCGAAATGCGTCCGCAGATCGGCGACGCCGTCACCCGCGGCGGCCGCCCCTTCGAGGTCGTCCAGGAGGGAAGCCGTCAGCGCCTCGATGCGCGGACGCATCTCCTCGACACGGCGGGTGGTGAACGCCTTGCTCACCAAGGACCGCAGGCGCCGGTGATCTGCGCCGTCCGCGGTCGTCATCCCCTGCACCGTGGCAAACGTCTTCAACGGCCAGCCGTCGGCGATCTCGCCGGCCTGGAGCGCCGCGAAGTGCTGGGCGTTCTTGGCGACGTCGGGGTGTGACAGGAACTCCTTGAGCGCGTCGTGACCCAGAACCGCCATGCCCTCCACCCCGCCCGGCAGGATCACCGACGTGACGTCGCCCTGGGCCAGGAGCCGGGCGTTGGCCGCGTGCGGGCAGCCGCCTGCCGGGTCCATACGGTGCGGCTGGTCCACCGCGGAGTTCACCGGTGACGTGTTCAACAGGGCTCTCCAGACTGAGGAATGAGTGGGTTCGGAGCACGCCGCGGTGTGCGGCGGGTGGTGACCGGGGCCGTCATCGTCTGTGGGACACCCCCAACTCGATGAGACAACGCTTCGTCACCCGGCCGTCGTACCTTCCCTCGATCAGGCCCGCGATGCACCCGAGCAGTCCGCTCCTGGCTGCCTCCGGAAGATCTCGGTGGCCGGAGTAGGTCCGCAGCACCTCCAGATACTCCGACGTGGTGTAGGTGAGGTCCTGCTCGTACCGGCGGAAGGCCGTGGGGCCGAACCGGCCGCTTCGCGCCACCTCCCTCGCGTGGTCCGAGCCGTCGATGTCGGCGGCCGCTGGAGGCCTCAGCCCGGGCGGCGTCCGCGGATCGAAGCGCTCGTAGCAGCGTTGGACCTCGACGAAGAACTCCTCGGTGCCGCCCCGCACATGCTGGCTGCGCACCACGGCGAGCGCGCCGCCCGGACGCAGCGCGTCAGCGGCCTTGGCCACCCGTACCGCCGGGTCGATCCAGTGGAACGCCGTCGCCGAGACGACCGCGTCGAAAGGCTCCTGCGGCAGCGGCCAGCTCTCGAACCGCGCCGTCACCACTTCCACCGAAGCGGCCCCGGCCAGGTTGCGGCGGGCGACCGCGGCCATGCGCGCTCCCGCCTCGACCGCCGTGATCCGGCAGCCCCGCCCGGCCAGTGGCACCGTCGCCTGGCCGGTCCCGCAGCCCACCTCCAGTACGCGGCTGCCGTGGCGGGCACCCGCGAGCTCCGCGAGGTCGTCGTACAGCTCCGGGGGATATCCGGGCCTGGCCCGGTCGTACAGCTCCGCGTCCTCGTCGAAGATCCCGCCCAGATGCGCCCGCCGGGACTCCTCGGGTCTGTCGTCGCGTGGTGGACGGTCCGTGTTGTCGGGCATGGAAGCAGGCTAGCGATGTCCGCCCGCTTCCGAGCGGCGCCGGACGAATGGGCGGAAGGCCCTCGGACTATCAGCGGCGCCGCAGCGACGGGTCGAGGAGCGCGGGCGGGGTGTCGAACTTCTCGTGCGCGGCGAGATCGACACCGGGGGCGACGATCGCGTCGATCGCGTCGAGGACGTCGGCGGACAGCACGGTGTCAGCGGCGGCGAGTTGCGCGTGCAGGTGGTCCAGTGTGCGCGGACCGATGATCGCGCTGGTCACCGCGGGATGCGCGGTCACGAATCCGAGCGCGAGCTGAATCATGGTCAGGCCGGCCTCCTCGGCGACCCCGGCCAACCGCTCGACGGCATCGAGCCTGGCGCGGTTGGAGGGGATGGTGGTGTCGAAGCGTTCAGGCATGACCCTCGAGCGGCTGGTGGTGATCTCCCGGCCCTCGCGGACCGCGCCCGACAGCCAGCCGGAGGCCAACGGGCTCCACACCAGCACACCGAGCCCGTACTGCTCGGTCACGGGCAGCACGTGGGTCTCGATCCCGCGCTGCAGGATCGAGTAGCTGGGCTGCTCGGTGACGTAACGGCCCAGGTGGAACTCGCGGGCGGCCCACTGCGCCTGCACGAGGCGGTACGCGGGGAAGGTCGAGGAGCCGAAGTAGCGGATCTTTCCCGCTCGCTGCAGGTCGGTCAGCGCCGACAGCGTCTCCTCGTCACTGGTCCGCGGGTCCCACCGGTGGATCTGGTAGAGGTCGACGTGGTCGACACCGAGGCGGCGCAGGCTGTTGTCCAGCTCGGTGACCAGCCAGCGGCGCGAACTGCCCTGATGGTTGCGCTCGTCGCCCATCGGCATGTTCGCCTTCGTGGCCAGCACGATGTCGTCGCGGCGGCCGGCGATGGCTTTGCCGACCATCTCCTCCGACTCGCCGTCGCTGTACATGTCCGCGGTGTCGATGACGTTGATCCCGCCTTCGAGGGCGGCGTCGACCACAGCGGTGGCCTCGTCCTGGGTGGTGCGCCCGATCCTGCCGAAGTTCATCGCGCCGAGCGTGAGGGTACTGACCTGCACGCCGGTGCGGCCCAAGGTGCGGTACTGCATGATCGTTTTCCTCCGTTGCGGGGGAGTGCGGCAGCGGCGCGGACTGGTTGCCGGGCCGCTGCTCTGGCATGATGAGTAAACGGAACCTTGCTCCGTTAACGATACGGAACGGTGTTCCGCTTTGGCAAGCCCGGCAGCGGACGGAGTGGCGCGGTGAACGACAGCGACGAGGGGACGGGGCGTGCGGCCCGGTCCAAGAGGGCGGACGCCCGGCGGAACGAGGAGACCCTGCTCGACGCGGCCGCCGCGGTCTTCGTCACGTCAGGGGTGGAGGCACCGGTACGCGATATCGCGGCCAGGGCAGGCGTCGGGATGGGCACGATCTACCGCCACTTCCCGACGCGGGCGGACCTCATCATCGCCGTCTACCGGCACCAGGTCGAGGCCTGCGCCGAGGCCGGTCCGGCGCTGCTGGAGACCGCCGGGAGTCCGCACGCCGCACTGGGGCAATGGATCGACCTCTTCGTCGATTTCCTGGTGACGAAGCACGGGCTCGCTGCTGTCCTGCAGTCCGACGACGCCGGTTTCGACACGCTGCACGCCTACTTCCTCGACCGCCTCGTGCCCGTGTGCACCCAGCTGCTCGACGCCGCAGCCGCTTCCGGCGAGGTCCGGTCCGACCTGGAGGCCTACGCGCTCATGCGCGGCGTCGGGAACCTCTGCATCGGGGCCGACCGTGATCCCCGCTACGACGCCCGCCGACTGGTCGGACTCCTCGTCGCGGGGCTGCGCCGGCCGCAGTGACCGCCGGCCTCGGGGATCGCACCCTTGTGGTGACTCAGCCGGCCCGACGGAGACCGTGCGGCCCGCCCGTTCTGATCACAGCGAGCGCACGCCAAGGGCCGTGCGGTGTGTGGAAGTGCAGCAGTGCGTCGGAGAGCGCCGTGGCGCTCTCGTCGGGGTCGAGGAGCTCCCGCAGTGCCCGCCAGGCCATCTCGTAGTCCGAGCACACCTGATGGACAGCGGCCTGCTTGACGAAGTCCGGCGATGAGCCGTTCTGCCGCACCGACGCCAGCCACTGCCCGCTGAGAAGGATGGGGGAGTGGTGGTTGGCCGAGCCGTCCGGCCCCACCGCCACGGCAAGGCTCACCGCCGAGAGCCGATCCGCGAACGTCTCCTCGAAACTCGTGATCCGCTCCTGCACGCTGTCGAGGGTGTCCCAGGTCGCGTCGTCCAGCAGATCGTCCATCTCGGGCAGGCGTGACGGCAGCCCGCACCTGATCAGCAGTCCGTTGTCGGCGATCTCCCTGACGCGCTGCAGGAGCCGTTCCCGGTCACGCCAGTTGCGCCCCTGGTTCGAGGCGATGCGGTCGATGCACCGCCAGAGCTCGGCCTCACCGGCGAACCATTCGGCGAGAACGTGCGGCTCGGCGGGAAGCTGCCTGCGTCGGACACGCCACGTGTGCTCCATGACCGCCGCGCATCCGCTCAGCATCTGCTTGTCGTAAGCCTTCATCTCCGGCCGCAGAGGACGCTCGGGCCGATGACGGTCCGGCGCGGCATGCGGGAACGTCTCCCGCTCGAAGCGGATGAAGCGGCTCTCCTGCCGCAGCTTCTCCAGATCCGGGTCCTCGATGAGCAGCCACGAGCGTGTGACCGGATGGACGCCGCTCACATCGGCGTGCGCCGCGCCCTCCAGTTCGTCCACGGCCAGATCGGCGAGTGCTCTGCGTTCCTGGCCCGGCGACTGCCCCACGGTCCCGTTCATCGCCACCGCGTACACACACGCGGCGTTGTAGTTGTCCTGCCACAGGCGCCAGCCGCGGGACAGCCATCGGCGCGTGGCGCGGAACGGCCCTCTGATCCTCTTCGTCCTGTGCTCGAGCGTCTCGGCCGACGAGGGCCAGGACAGGGAGTTCTCCAGAAGGCCCATCCCGTCGCGCTTCGCGTCCTCGTGGGCCCAGGCCAGGCGCAGGGGTGCCCACACATCCCGGTTGAGCCGCAGGGAGGTCCGGGTGAGCGTTCCGTGAGCACGGACGAACGGGTGCCGGAGGCGAATCATGCGGGGATAGTCCGCGGCGAGTTGCTGCATCTCCTCCCTGCACGCGAGCTGAAAGATCTCACGGACGATCGGATACCGCCGCCGCTCCTCGCCCAGTTCCGTCTCGAGCCACTCCTTGGCACGCCTCTCCTGATCCCGGGCGAACGGCTCCGCGCGGCCCGGCGGCATGAGCCCCGTGAGGGCACGCCAGTGCCGGGCGGCGAGAGCGGGTGCGAGGGCCTGCCGGATCTCCTTCCGGGCGTGCGCCCGCCGCGGGCACGGCGGATGGTCGCTCTTGCACCACTGTTCGGCGGTCCGCTCCGCCACCCCGAGGACGACGGCGTAGCGGAAACGCGCCTCCAGGAGACCGCTTCGCCACCATCCGTAGCGGCGGCGGAGGATCCGGCGAGGGTCCCAGGAGCGCATTCCTGTCCGTGCGTTGCGCTGCGCGCTGTTCTGGCCGTCCAGGAGGATGGCCCCGTAGTACGTCTCCAGGGCGTCGAGGTGAAGCCAGAGCTGCTCCTGTATCCCGGCGATCTGCGTGCGGAGGTAGAGGTTGGTCGGGTCGAGCCGCAACGCCTCGTAGTAGCGGTCCAGGGCGTCATCGAACTTCCGCTCCTGGCTGAGCTCCCGAGCCTGCTGGTAGGCGGCGAAGAGGTCCGGCGGCAGGTCCCGGCCGCGCCACCCCTGCCAAGGGGGGCGCCGGCCGGCCCGGGTGACGGGCACCAGGGTCGCCATCACCCAGTAGCCGGCCTCCTGGATGGCCTCCTCCCACGTAGGGCTCCAGATCGATTCCGTGCGGCTGCCCCGGATCGCGTAGGAGGTGACCGTGACGGTGATACCGAAACCGGGCTCCTGATCCCGTACCCGCAGGACTCCGCGAACCGTGTAGGCGATCTTCGGACGCAAGCGGCTGAAGAGGCGCAGCAGGCTCGTGCCCAGCTTCTTGGGTTCGAGGTCGACGTCACCGAGCAGATCGAGGAAGTTGTCAGCCGGTGCTTCCGCAGGCAGGGCCGTCGGCGGATAGAGGTTCGTCTCCGACAGTTGCTTACGCAACTGAGCGGTGAGTCCCTCCAGTTGCTGTTCGATACCCGGTGCGGAGGCGACGAGCTTCTTCACGTCCACGGCCCCGGGCTTGTGGGCGTAGTACATGAGCATCCAGCGCCGAAGCGCCATGAACAGGATGATGAGCAACAGCAGGCATCCGAGCCGGGCGCTCAACGAGGCCCCGTCACTGCCCCCCTTCACCAGGCGGGCCACCCCGTCGACGAACTGCATGAACCACTCGGCCGGTACCTCGATGACCTTCATCCAGCCCGTAGCCTGCCAGGTGGGTCCCTCACCGCCGACAGCACGGATCACGACGAACAGGGTGACGAGGACAAGGACTGTCATGGCCGCTGAGCGCATCACATGAGGCGCTCTCAGCGAAGACACATCGGCAGGGGACTGGTGCTCGGAACGAGAGGACATGACCGCCTCTGATCGCGCGTGCCTTCACAGCCAAGTGTTCTACGTTTCCGGGGCCTGGCAAGTCGGCGGGAAATGAACTGCGCCGCGGCCCGTGCGGTTACCGGGCCGGGCCCCATATGGCCGTCCGAACCAGGCAATTGACCAAGCAACCACCTTGCCCCGGCAAGGCCCTCTGCGGCTCTCAGTATCCTCTGGCCGGCCGCTTCGGATCGGCCTGCTGAACACGTGAGGCGAAATTGGAACCCGCCCGGTTCACGCCATAGCGATCACGTACGTAGTTGATGGTGGCGCACATGCAGGCGACCACGTCGTACGGGGTCGTGGCGGTCTGCGCCTGGTGGTAGGCGGCGAACGTGGTGGGAATGCACTGCGTGGCGCCACGAGAACAGTTCTGCGGATGCCCGTCGGCCACGATCCGGCCACGCGCGTTCGAGTCCACCGTGTTGACCCGCCAGCGCCGGTCGTTGCAGGCGGATTCCCGTTTGGCGATGGTGACCAGCGCCGGGACTCCGAAGCGCGGATCCATGCCGGTCAGGGCACAGGCCTTCCGGGCGTATTTCTCCATCGCCGCCGGCCCGGCGTCGTCGTGCGGGTCGTTGTACGTGACCTGCGGCAGGCCCAGTTTTCCTGTAGGTGCGTGCGCCGCCACGGCGCCGCGGCAGTCCACGGGGAAGCCTGTGAGGCGCCCGAGCTCGGTCAGGGAGGTGCAGCCGGGGATTCCGTCCGCGTCGGCCCCGGCGTAGCCCTGGGCGCGCTGCTCCTCCGCATAGGCGTCCCTGGTCTGCTCGCCGAAGAACCCGGTGACGCCGTCCGGAATGTCACGGCCACGGTCGATGAGGGCGCGCTGGACCGTACGGACGTCTTCGTGGGACTTGCCGAATTGGGTGTTTCCGAGCAGCACCATGAGTGCCGCCTCCTCGTCCCGGGGAAAGGAGCATCGAGTAGACGTACTGTCAACTCCTGTCTCCATTCTGACGTCGTGGGAGGAAGGCGCAAGCGGGCGAAGTTCCGGGCTGAGGTGCACGTTTCACCCGAATGCTGAATACTGGGAACCGTCCTAATCGACCATCAAGTACTCACGCGCGGTCGCGTGAAGCGGTCCGTCATTGTGCCTTTGCCGACCGGGCTCGCAGAAGTCCGGCCGTGCCCCTTCGCGTACTGCTTCTCCGGTCGCTCCCGGCCAGGATGGCGGGCCGGACAGGAAGCCGTCCGGCACCGCGGCCTACATGTACCTGCTCGGCCGATGAGGGATAGAGTTGAGTCATTCGCCTCTGTGGGGAAGTGGTGACGATGGATTGGCGGGTCGCAACCAGTCTCGAAACACTGCGACATCAGCTGAACGCCCGCTTTCCTGGTCGTTCCACCGCCTCGGACGGCGGAATCGGGGACGAGGCGCATCAGAAGTCCGGAAGCGCGAGCGATCACAATCCCTGGTACGGACCCGGAATTGTCACCGCGCGGGACTTCACCCACGATCCGGCCCACGGCCTCGACATCCAGCAGATCGGCGACCAGCTGCTCGGCAGCCAGGACCCCAGGATCAAGTACGTCATCGCCAACCGCCGCATCGGCAGCAGCCGCAGCTGGCAGTGGGGCCCGTACGACGGTGCGAACCCGCACGAGAAGCACTTTCACCTCTCCGTGGTCGCGAGCCCGCTGTGCGACGACGATCAGCCCTGGAACCTCCCCGTGTTCGGGGAGACACCTGAGGACCGCGGGGGTGAACACATCGAGACCGGCGCCCTCTTCATGACGTGGGGCACCGGTGTGAACGTACGCCAGGAGCCCCTTCTGGGTGCGCCCGTCGTCGCCGTACTCGCTGGCCCCACCCAGGTGCGTGTGTCGTGCCAGCGGGAGGGCGAGACGGTGAGCACCGCGGACCACACCAACAACGCCTGGTCCTTCCTCCCCGATTACGGGGGATACGTCTCCAACATCTTCATCGACCACTCAAGTTCCTGGCTTCCCGATATCCCTTCGTGCTGACCGGGGGCAGTGAGGTGTCCTCATGCCTGGCAGAGAAAAGCTCCCGATCGTCTACGTACGAGGATTCGCGGGCAACACCTCGGGAATCAACAACGTCGTCATGGACCCGTTCTACGGATTCAACGAGGGTTCCACCCATGTGCGCGTAGGAGCGGGCAATCAGCCCAGCTTCCACCAGTTCGAAAGTCCTCTTCTGCGCCTGCACCTGGACGAGAAATACAACATTCTCGTCGAAGGGGGTCAGGAAGCCTATCTGGACACCCATGAGTCGGTGCCACCCGACAGTGTCTGGGTGCACCGCTTCTACGACGTCTCCGCGAACACCTGGGACGGCACGGCCGAGGAATTCCGGCTGGAGGACGCGGCTGCTGATCTGCTGCGGCTCGTCGACAAGATCCGCGCAAAGTCCGGGGCTCCTCGCGTCCATCTCGTCGCCCATTCCATGGGCGGACTCATCTGCCGGTGCCTCGTGCAGAAGATCCTTCCGGATCTGGGCCGAGACCCGGCCGAGTGCGTCGACAAGCTGTTCACGTACGGAACACCGCATGGGGGGATCGCCTTCGAGGCGGGCTTCGGTCTGTTCGAGAAGGTGCGCGACGCGATCGGCATCAACGGGGCCGACATCTTCGGACCGCAGCGCATGTACGAGTACCTCACGCCCACCGCCGCTCTGGACCCGAACGGCCGCCCCGAGGGCTGGCGCGCCCGCGACATGCCCGAGCGCGGCGCCGACGCACCCCTGGCCTTTCCCCGGCACCGGGTCTTCTGCCTGGTGGGGACGAACCCCACGGACTACGAGGTCGCGTTCGGCCTCTCGTCCGCAGCCGTGGGCAGTCGCAGCGACGGGCTGGTGCAGATCGAGAACGCCTATGTCCCCGGGGCACACCGGGCATACCTGCACCGCAGTCACAGCGGCCGCTACGGCCTCGTCAACTCGGAGGAGGGGTACCAGAATCTGCGGCGCTTCCTCTTCGGCGACCGGAAGGTGGTGGCCGAACTGGTCGGGCACCGGCTCCCTTCGGACCGCACGGCCACGTGGCAGGCCGAGACCCAGCTTTCGGTGCGCGGTCTGCCGGTGCTGATACATGAGCGCTCGACCGCCCACTGGTGTCCGGTTCAGCTGTCCTCGTCGGATCCGCAGGACACCGTTCCGCTGACGACGACCTTCCTGTGCAGCTCCCTGCGACCGGGGGACGGGAGCGGAACCATGCGCTACGCGCTGCACCTGCGCATCCTGTCGCTGCGTGAACGCGACGGGTTCCTGAGCTTCGGTGATCACCTCGAGCAGACAGCCGACTTCGACGACATCCTCGTCATCGACGTCGGCAAGGGGACGTGGGCCGCCTGGAACTCCCTCATCCCCGGTGCGATCAGTGACCACGAGCCCAGCGGCGCTCCTGTTGCCGACGAGGACTCCAGCACCGGCGTGTGGGTGGCCGGCATTCCGCTGCCCGAGAGCGCCGCGCCGATCCTCGGGGAACAGGCGAGGATCCGCCTCACCGTCACCCCGTGGAGCTGATGCGCTGCGGAGCCACGAAGTGGGTCAGGAGCAAGGAGAGAGAGTGGGATGAGTTCGTCATGGTGATGCTGGCCAAGGTTCAGTACGGCGAGTCGAACGGCGACATCCGGATCGTCCAGCAGGCACTGATCGCCCGGGGACGAAGCATCCCGGACGGCGCCACCGGCTTCTTCGGGGACCAGACCAAGGAGGCCTACGCGGCGGAGCAGAAGGAGCAGGGATACAAGGGAGCCGACGCCGACGGCGTACCGGGCTGCAAGTCCCTCACCGCACTCGGCCGTCTCGGTGGCTTTCCCGTCGACTGCACGGGAGTCCCCGCCCGGAAGAACACGTCCACGGGATCGGCGCGAGTGGCATCCCCGGTGCCCGGGCGACGTGTGTCGTTCGCGTTCTTCGCCCGCGGCCCCTACGCGTGGAAGCCCGACGGGGTGGGCCGCCACACCGGGCAGGACTTCGCCGCTCCGGCAGGCGCCCCGGTGGTGGCCGTCCGCAAGGGGACCATCGCCTGGTCCAACGGCGGAGGCGGCGCCTACGGCAAATGGATCGGCCTGCGGGCCGACAACGGGCACGTGTACACGTACTGCCACCTCTCCGCCCTGCAGGTCAAGGAGGGGCAGGCCGTCCGCGCGGGTCAGCAGCTCGGCAAGGTCGGCTCCACCGGCAACTCCACCGGCCCGCACCTGCACTTCGAGATGTCGAAGGGCCGCACCTGGTCCTACGGCCTCGTCGCGAAGCCTCAGTGGTGAAGCCTCAGTGGTGAAGCCTCAGTGGTGAAGACGAAGGAGCGAAGCCGCCATGCCCCACACCAATCCGTACGGCCAGGAGAAGGACGGAGACTTCGGCTCCTCGGTCGAAGCCAGAGGCTGGCAGGCCGGCTACGACACCGGCGTCAGCACACCCCCCGACGTGCCCGAGACGCCGTCGACCCGGCATCCCGGGTTCATGGACGCCTGGGCGGAGGGCGCGGCCGCCGGAAACGCCGACGGCCGCGCCGAGGGCTGGCGGCTGCGGCCCGTGACGGAGAGCAGCGGCTTCGTCCTCAGAGTGCCGGGCGCGGAGCCGGAGGCCAGCGGTGAGAGCGGCGACAGGGCCGGTGCGTTCGCCGTGGCCTGGAAGAGCGTCGGGGACCTGCCACTGGCGCTGATCCTGCGGCAGTTCGCGCCCGGGGCCGAAACCGGGTCCCATACCCAGCTTGCGGGCCGGGCTCTGGACCAGGTGATCGCCGACAAGGGCGGGCCTGCCCAGTTGTACCTGCCGCTCTGTGTCTCTCCGCCGCACCAGCTCTCGGGGGATGCCCTGCTCGATGCCGGCTACTGGCACGGCGATGTTTCCGACTCCTTCGACGAGGCCGGGAAGGAAGCGACCTCCCATGCGCTCGTCCGGGTCCCGCACTTTTCCGGGCTGGTCCGCTACCGGCCGGTGGGCACCCACAACTTCTGGGACTGGCTGCCCCTGCAGACGAACCGTCCCGATGAACCATGACCCGTCTACCCACCGCGTACAGCTTCGGCCGGAGGTCGAGAGACATGACAGCCATCGACGACAAGTGGACACAGGTTCAGTGGATCGGCGCGCCGTTCGACGCGGGCGCGGGAAGCCACGAGGGTCCGAACCCCGATGGGCGGGGCACCTCGCGGGACTTCGCGAACGGGTCGATCTACTGGACGCAGGGGACAGGCGCGCACGAGGTCCACGGCGACATCCGTCTCCACTACGCCGAACTGGGCGGCTCCGGCGGCTTCCTGGGATATCCGCTCACGGACGAGTCGGGATGCCCGGACGGAACCGGCCGCTTCAACCACTTCGAGGGCGGCTCGATCTACTGGACCCCGCAGACAGGGGCACGGGAGACGCACGGAGCCATCCGCGACCTGTGGGCGGGCATGGGCTGGGAGCGAAGCTTCCTCGGCTATCCGACCACCGACGAAATCGGTACCGGGGACAACCGCTCGAACCGCTTCCAGCACGGGCACGTGAGCTGGACGCCGACGGGCGGGGCCGTGGCGCACCACAGCACCCTCATCGACTGAGGGGCGGCGACGTACTGTGACACCGCGGCGGTGACGACCGTGGATCCGTGAAACACCACTGTTCCGGAACGGGCGCACGGAAGCTGAGCGCACGGACGAACGACTGGAGGAAGACCATGTCTGCGACCGCCACCATTCTCGACGTCTACTGCGTCCACGCGGCGACCGGGACCGACTCTGCCGCGAACAGCGCGGTGGCCGCCTTCGCCAGCAAGATCCCCTTGGGCGGGACCACTCTCGAGGCCCTCGTGCAGTCGGTTCCCGAGGCCCTCACGGCAATCGACGCCTCCCGGAACGACCCCGACGACCTGTACATCACCACCAGCACCCAGGGGGACCTCTCCCAGGCGATCTGGCCGGGCAACGGCTCGGCGGGATCGGTGGGATCCGGTCAGACCCAGCCGCTGGGGGTGGCCGTGCCGGTAGAGGGCGCGCAGAACCTCTCCCTGTGGGACCACGACCTGTCCGGCGACGACCTGCTGGGCTCGATCCGCATCGAGGAGATGGAGCTCGGCGAGGGGCCGATCGCCAAGGTCGCCTCGTCGCCGGTGGAGGGTTCGGTCTACCTGGTCAACTACCGGGTGGACTAGAGCCTGTCTCTTTGGATCCCAGCCCCGTTGGGTGAGGGTTGGTTACTCTGCTGCGATGGCCAAGAAGACAGAGTCGGAGCTGGTGGTTGACCTGCGGGGGCGATCGATCGAGACGCTCGATAGCTTCTGGGACGCCGTCGCCGAGCCCTGTGGGCTGCCGAAGTGGTTCGGCCGGAACGTCGATGCCTGGCGAGACGCCATTCAGACTCGAGGTATCTCCGCCGTCATCGACAGCTACGACGTCCTGGTGGTTCACGTGGAGACGCAAGGAGTCTTCGCTGAGCGGAACCGTGAGGCCCGTGCCCTGCGAAGCGCGTTTGCGGGGCGGCAGTCGCGACTGGTCGAGCACGAGCCGTCCTGATCGCCGCGTGCGGCCGCTCCTCCCGACTCAGCGGCGGGCCCAGATCAAGATGGCCGCCAGATGCAGGGCGGCGGTCACGCGTACCGCACGCGGTAGCGAAGGTGTGTCACGTCCTTCCCCTCGGCGGTGGAGACGGGTCCCTCCAGCTCGTACGGCGCGCCCTTGAGGTCCGTGAAGAACGGCGTTCCGCCGCCGAGCAGTACAGGCACCAGATCGATTCCGACCTCGTCGAGCAGCCGGGCGTCGAGGCACTGCCGGGCGATGGTCCCGGCGTTCACGCAGACGTTCTTGTCCCCGGCGAGTTCGCGCGCCAGCCCCACCGCGCGCTCGATGCCTTCGGTGCCGCCCTCCGTGACGAAGTGGAACGGCGCCCCTTCGCGCGGCCAGCCGTCCGGAACGGAATGCGTGACCACGACGACCGGCACGCCCATCGGATGGTTGCCGCCCCAGCCCTGCGTGATGTCGAACAGCTTGAGCCCGACGACGAGCGCCCCCGTCTCGGCGATGATCCGCCGCCAGTGGGTGGCGCTCACCTCGGTGAGATGGAAGGTCAGCTCGGGGTGAGTGGTCTCGACGGTGACGTCGCCGTTCTCGTACCACTTGAACAGCTTGTCGAAGCCGGTCTCCTCGGGCCCCGAGATGTACCCGTCGAGGGACATGCTTCCGCCGGTGTAGACCCTGGTCATCGTTCTCGCTCCTTCGTCTCGGCCCTGTGAAGGGTGGACCGGCGGTGAGGGCGAAACTCATCGGTGCGGGCGGCGCAGGGGGGACCCTCTCCGCCCGGTTCCGCCGGGCTCCAGCGACAGCACCACCGTTACCTGATTTGCCTAAAGGTATTAGGTAAATGCATAGTAGGCTCTGTCGAACGGGAGAAACGCATGGTGCGCGCAGGACTGACCGCGGAACGTCTGACCCGGGCCGGAGCCGAAATGGCCGACGAAGTCGGGTTCGAGCAGGTGACCGTCTCGGCGCTCGCCAGGCAGTTCGACGTCAAGGTCGCGAGTCTGTACTCACACCTCAAGAACTCCCAGGACCTCAGGACCAGGATCGCGCTGCTCGCCCTGGAGGAGCTCGCCGACCGTGGCGCAGCCGCCCTGGCGGGGCGGGCAGGCAAGGACGCCCTGGCCGCCCTCGCGAATGTCTACCGCGACTACGCCCACGAGCATCCCGGCCGCTACGCCGCGGCCCAGCTGAGGCTCGATCCGGAGGCGGCGGCCGCCAGTGCAGGCAGCAGGCACGCACAGATGACGCGCGCGATCCTCCGGGGCTACGACCTGGAGGAACCCGACCAGACCCACGCGGTCCGGCTGCTGGGCAGCTTCTTCCACGGCTACGTCAGCCTGGAGATGGGTGGAGGCTTCAGCCACAGCGCCCCCGACACCCAGGAGACCTGGACCCGGATGATGGACGCCCTCGACGCCCTGCTGCGGAACTGGCCCGCGAACTGACCGCAGCCCCGCACGCCCGGAAGCCCCACGGGCGACCCCACGCACCGGCGAACGCCCCGGCGCACCCGAACACTTCGATCAACAGGCTGTGACATGTACACCGAGCACCACTGGATCACCACGCCCATCACCACTGACATCGTCCGCGGCGCCCTCGACCTGGAGCGCACCGCGCAAGGCCTTCTGCCGCACCGGCTTCCCGCCTGGGCCCGCGCCCAGTGCGCCGACGGGCAACTGGCGATGGCGGAGGCCCAGCCCTCCGGCGTCCGGCTGGTGTTCCGCACCCGGGCGACCGCCGTCGAACTGGACACCGTGCCGACGAAGCGCGTCTACGTGGGTGCGCCGCCCCGCCCGGGCGGCAGGTACGACCTGCTCGTCGACGGCCGCCTGACCGGCCGGGCAGGTGTGGACGGCGGCAACACGCTCACCATCGACATGACCACCGGTTCGGTCGTGCACGAACCCGGACAGGCAGGCATTCTCCGTTTCGCCGATCTGCCGGACGGCGACAAGGACGTCGAGATCTGGCTGCCGCACAACGAGACAACCGAACTGGTCGCGCTGCGCACCGACGCCCCCATCGAGCCCGCACCGGACCCGGGCCGCAAGGTATGGCTGCACCACGGCAGTTCGATCAGTCATGGATCCGACGCCGCGGGCCCCACCAGCACGTGGCCCGCACTCGCCGCGTCCCTCGGTGGCGTGGAACTGATCAATCTGGGCCTGGCCGGCAGCGCGCTGCTCGACCCGTTCACCGCGCGGACCATGCGGGACACCCCCGCAGACCTGATCAGCGTCAAGATCGGCATCAACCTCGTCAACACCGACCTGATGCGCCGGCGTGCTTTCGGCCCGGCGGTGCACGGCTTCCTCGACACCATCCGGGAGGGGCACCCGACCACGCCGTTGCTGGTCGTGTCGCCCATCCTCTGCCCGATCCACGAGGACACTCCCGGTCCTGCCGCCCCCGACTTCAGCAACATCGGGGAAGGGAAACTGAAATTCGTCGCGATGGGCGACCCCGCGGACTCCACCCGCCTGACGCTCGACATCATCCGGCAGGAACTCGTCCGCATCACCACCGCACGGGCCGCCGAGGACCCCCATCTGCACTACCTCGACGGCCGCGAGCTCTACGGCGAGGCGGACTTCGCCGAACTGCCCCTGCCCGACCAGCTCCACCCGGACGCCGCGTCGCACCGTCGTATCGGCGAGCGCTTCGCCGCCGCGGCCTTCGCGGGCACCGGCGTCTTCACGGACAACAGCGCCTGAAAATCCTGCTGTTCAGCCCGTCCGGCCGGGCCCCGGGGCGCCGAATGTCCGCCGGTACGCCTCGGGCGGCAGCCCCGTGACACGAGTGAAGTGCCGCCGGAGCGTGGCGGCCGTCCCCATGCCCGTCCACTCCGCGATCCGCTCGATACCGGCATCGCTCGACTCCAGCAGCTCCTGTGCCTGCCGCACGCGTTGACTGAGCAGCCACCGCAGCGGTGCCGTTCCGGTGACGGCGTGGAAGTGCCGGGCCAGGTTGCGGCTGCTCATCCCCGCCTGCCGGGCCAGGTCCTCCACCGTGAGTGGCTGGTCGAGCCGGGCCAGCGCCCAGGGAAGCAGGTCGGCGAGCGGGTGGTCGCGGCCGTGCGTCACCGGCGCCGGAATGAACTGCGCCTGACCGCCGTCCCGGTGGGGCGGGGTGACGAGGCGTCTGGCGAGCGCGTTGGCCACCGTCGCCCCGTAGTCGGCACGGACGATGTGCAGACACAGGTCCATGCCGGCGGACTTCCCCGCCGAGGTGAGAACGTCGCCCTCGTCGGTGAAGAGCACCCCGGCGTCGACCCTGACGCGCGGATACCGCGCGGCGAGCACGTCCGTATGGGCCCAGTGCGTGGTGATGCGGCGTCCGTCCAGGAGTCCCGCCGCGGCCAGGACGAAGGCGCCCGTGCACAGCGACACGATCCGCGCTCCCGCCGCGTGGGCGGCGCGGACGGCGTCGACCAGTGCCTCCGGCGGGTCCATGTCCACGCCGCGCCATGCCGGGACGACCACGGTGTGCGCGTCGGCCAGGGCCTCCAGCCCCTGGGCGGTCTCGGCCCGGAACCAGTCCCCGACGCGGGTTCCGTCGGCCCCGCAGACGGTGAAGGAGTACCAGGGCGCGGCCAGGTCCGAGTGGTCCGTGCCGAAGACCTCGCAGGCCGCAGCGGCCTCGAAGAGCATGCTGCCCTCGGTGAGGGCCATCACCACTTTTCGCATGTCCGAAACTGTACGCCCCTCGTCGTTCCGGCCACTGGCCGCACGCGGACCGGGCGCGGATCATGGGGGCAGGGGCACTTCGCCCTTCGAACACAAGGAGCCGGCGATGAGCCACACCTCTTCCGTATCTGCCGCAGCGTCAGCCGGGGACCGTTCCGGGCCGCCGGTGGTCGCTGTCGTCGGTGCCTACGGACACACCGGCCGCTTCGTCGTGGCCGAGCTGCTGCGCCGGGGCATGACACCACTTCTCGTCGGACGGGACCGGACGAGACTCGACGGGATGCGGGACCTGGCCCCCGGCGCGCCCGTACGTGTGGCGACGACCGAGGACGCGGCTTCTCTCGACCGCGCGCTCGACGGCGCCGGCGCGGTCGTCAACTGCGCGGGACCGTTTCTCGCGACAGCTCCCGCCGTGGCCGAGGCGGCGCTTCGCGCGGGCCTCCCGTACCTGGATGTCTCCGCCGAACAAGGAGTCACCGCCGCCCTGTTCGACACATACGGGGACAGGGCCCGGGAAGCCGGTGTCGTTCTCGTGCCGTCCCTTGCCTTCTACGGCGGTCTGGGCGACCTGCTCGCCACCGCGGCCCTGGGCGACTGGCCGGACGCGGACGAAATCACCCTTGCGTACGGACTCGACAGCTGGCACCCGACGCCCGGCACACGGCTCACCGGAGAGAGCAACGCGGGGCAGCACCTCACCTATACGGGAGGCAGGCTCCAGCCGTTCGGCTACTCCCGGGACGTCTTCCCGTGGCGTTTCCCCGAGCCGCTCGGCACCCAGGACGCCAGTGCGTTCCCGACAGCCGAACAGGTCACCCTCCCGCGCCACGTGCGGACACCGGAGGTACGCGCGGTGATGAACCTCGCGCCGCTGCGGGACCTCCGAGCGGAGGACACCCCGGCACCCGTCCCCGCGGACGGCAGCGGGCGCTCCGCACAGACCTTCCTCGTCGACGCGGTCGTCCGCCGCGGCCGCGAGACACGCCGAGCCGTCGCAGGCGGGCGCGACATCTACGCCGTCACGGCACCGCTCGTCGTGGAAGCGGTCGCGCGCATCCTCGACGGACGCTGCAAGGCAACGGGCGTGGCCGCGGCCGGTGAGGCGTTCGACGCCGGGAGCTTCCTGCGTGCGCTGACGCCCGATCACCTCACCCGGCTCGACCTGCCCGCCGACGCGGACCGATCCGCTCAGCGGGCGTCCGCCGGTACGCCGCGGAACGTACGACGGTAGGCGAGCGGAGTCACGCCGATGGCCGTGTGCAGGTGCTGCCGCAGCGACGTGCCGGTGCCGAAGCCGACCTGCGCGGCGATGTCGTCCACCGGAAGATCGGTCGATTCGAGCAGGTGACGTGCCCGGACGACCCGCTGCTGGATCAGCCAACGCCCCGGACTCATCCCCACCTCCTCGCCGAAGCGGCGGGCGAAGGTGCGCAGGCTCATACGCGCGTGGCCGGCGAGTTCGGTCAGGCTCAGGGGCTCGTACAGGTGCTCCAACGCCCATTGGCGGGTGGCGGCCGTGCTGTTCGCGGACGCCCCGGGCACCGGCTGCTCGATGTACTGCGCCTGCCCGCCGTCCCGCCACGGCGGAACGACGCAGGCGCGCGCGACGTGGTTGGCGACGGCGCTGCCGTGGTCCTTGCGCACGAGGTGGAGGCACACATCCACCCCCGAGGCCGCACCCGCCGACGTCAGGACGTCGTCGTCGTCGACGAAGAGCACATCCGGATCGAGCGCGATGTGCGGGAACCACTCCTGGAAGAGCTGGGTGACGGCCCAGTGCGTCGTGGCCGGCCGGCCGTCGAGCAGTCCGACCGCGGCGAGGACGAACGCGGCCGTGCAGATCGACACGATGCGCGTGCCCTTCGGCACGGACGCGAGGGCCTCCGCGACCGAGGGCGGTACCTCCCGGGTGATGCGTGAGGTGTCGAAGGGCGGGATCACGACGGTGTCGGCCGTGGCCAGCGCTTCCGGTCCCTGCTCGACGGTGACCGAGAAGTCGGAGTTGGTGTGCACCGGACGGCCGTCGACGGTGCAGGTCACGACTTCGTACAGGCCCCGGGCGGCCCCGAAGACCCGGCTCGGAATACCCAGCTCGAACGGGTACACGCCGTCCAGTGCGAGCACGACGACGCGGTGTGGACGTCCCATGGCAGGATCCTGTCGAAAGGTGGCAATCATGCCATGGTACTCGCCGGACGCCGCCGCGATGCTGGACGTATGAGTCACAGCACAGCGAACACCGCTGCCCCGGCCGTCACCACCATGCGCGCCATCAGCCAGGACACCTACGGAACCCCGGACGTCCTCGAGGAGGTCCGCCTGCCGCGGCCCGTCCCCGGACCGAGCCAGATCCTGGTTGCCGTCCGCGCGGCCGGCGTCAACCCCACCGACTGGAAGCACCGGGAGGGCGGCCTCTTCCTCGACCGCCTGCCGCTCGTACTGGGCTGGGACGTCTCCGGAACCGTCGAAGCCGTCGGCTTCGGCGTCACCCTCTTCAAGCCCGGCGACGAAGTCTTCGGAATGCTTCCGTACCCGTACGGTCTGGGCTCCCACGCCGAGTACGTGAGCGGTCCGGCGAGGGCCTTCGCCCACAAGCCCGCCGGTATCGACCACATCCAGGCCGGAGCTCTCCCGCTCGCCGCTCTCACCGCCTACCAGGCACTCGTCGACACCGCCGGCGTCCGCGCCGGGCAGCGGGTCCTCGTCCACGCGGCCGCCGGCGGCGTCGGCCACCTCGCCGTCCAGATCGCCAAGGCCCGCGGCGCCTACGTCATCGGTACCGCGAGCGGCGCCAAGCACGACTTCGTCCGCTCACTCGGCGCGGACGAGGTGATCGACTACCGCAGCGTCGACTTCGCCGAAGCGGTCCAGGACATCGACGTCGTCCTCGACCCCCTGTCCGGGGACACCCGCGCCCGCTCCCTCGGGGTCCTGCGCCCCGGCGGCATCCTCGTCTCCCTGCTGCCGGGTACCGACCCGGGCGAGGCGGACCGGGCGGCCGAGCTGGGCGTACGTGTCGAATCCCTGCTCGTGGAGGCGGACCACGCCGGAATGGAGGCGATCGCCGACCTCGTGGAAGCGGGCTCCCTGCGTGCCCACATCGAGGCCGCCTTCCCGCTCGCCGAAGCGGCGAAGGCCCACGCCCTCGGAGAGACCGGCCGGACCACCGGCAAGATCGTGCTGGTCGTCGAGCCCCAGGACGTCTGACCGGGCGGCGCGGCCGTGGCCGGACCGGTATCTGGCCACAGCCGCGCGCACGACCGGTCCGCCCCGTCGACAGGCCGCCCGGATTCAGGTTAGCGTTACCTAAGTTCCGACCGGTCGCCTGGCCATCCGAGCGGCGGACAGCCCTGCCCAAGTGCCGGGCACGGACCACGAGATGGCCGGGAACTGCGACGACCGGTGACTGACTGCCCATGCTCTGTACGAGGCTGACGAACGCGCACATCCTCACCATGGACCCGGACCGCCCCGTCGCCCACGAACTGGGCATCTGGCACGGCCTGATCGTGGGACTCGACGACGAGGTGGCCGCCCTCCCCGCACGTGAGGTCATCGATCTCCAGGGCGCCACCGTGCTTCCCGGGTTCATCGACAGTCACGTACACCTGGCCTGGACCGGCCTCAGGGCGAGCACGCCCAGTGTGGCCCCGTGCGAGCGGGTCGAGGACGTCCTCGCCGTCGTCGCGGAGGCCGTCTCGCGGACGTCCGCGCCCGGCGCCTGGGTCGACATCGCCGGCTACGACCAACGGGCCCTGGGACGCCATCTGACCGCCGCCGAACTGGACCGGGTCAGCCAGGGGCGCAAGGTGTTCCTGATGCACGACTCCGGACACGCCTGCGTGGTCAACAGCGCGGTCCTGGAACTCCTTCCGGCCGGAGTACCGCAGCAGGACGGCTTCCTGGCGGAGAGCGCCATGACCGCCGCCCGGAGCCTGCGCCTGCCGTACTCCCAGGAGGAGCTCGCCGACGCGATCGAGCACGCGGCCCGCGGCTGTCTCGCCGAGGGCATCACCGCCTGCGCGGAGGCGGGCATCGGGGGAGGCCTCCTGGGCAACAGCCCCGTCGAAGCCGGGGCGTACCAACTCCTCAAGGAACAGGGCCGGCTGCCCCTGAGGGTTCAGCTCATGGCCGCGGGAGACACCCTGCGGCCACGCGCCGCGCACCGCGACGACGGCATTCCGCGAGCCCTCGACCTGGGCCTGCGTACCGGGTTCGGCGACGACTGGCTCTCGCTGGGTGCCCTCAAGATCTACACCGACGGCGGCATGATGGCGCGCACCGCGGCCCTCACCTCCCCGTACGAGGGCATGGCCCACACCGGGCAGCTCCAGGACGACCCCGACCGTCTCACCGACCTCATCGTGGACGGCCACCTCGCCGGCTGGCAGCTCGCCGTCCACGCCATCGGCGACCGTGCCGCCGACCTGGCACTGGACGCGCTGGAGCGGGCGCAGAACCTGAGGCCCCGGCCGGACGCACGCCACCGCATCGAGCACGCCGGGCTGATCCGCCCCGACCAGCTGCCGCGCTTCGCCCGCCTCGACGTCAGCGCCGTGATCCAGCCCAACTTCCTGCGCTACTTCGGTGACGACTACGCGGCCGTCATGGGGGAGGAGCGGGCGGCGTGGATGTACCGGGGCCGGGGATTCCTCGACCACGGCGTCACGCTCGTGGGCAGCTCCGACCGGCCCGTCACGGACGGTTCGCCGCTGCGCGCGATCCAGTTCATGGTCGAGCGGGCCTCCACCTCCGGCCTGCTGATCGGCCCGGAGGAGGGCATCACCGTCGACGAGGCCCTGCGTGCCTACACCGTCGCCGGAGCCCGCGCCTGCCGGTGGGACGACACCGCCGGCACCCTCACCCCGGGCAGACGCGCCGACCTCGTGGTGCTCGGGGACGATCCCAGGCGGGTCGCACCGTCGCGGATCGGGGACATCGAGGTCGTAGCCACGTACGTGGCCGGCCGTGACACCAAGGAGACGGGAAAGCCGTGAGTGAACGAACGGAAGCGCCCGAACGGTGGGCAGGGCTGTGGCAGACTCCGGCGCCCACCGCCCGGTGGGTCATCTGGAACACGGACGGGGCCAGCATGGTCTTCGACAGGGAGCTCAACATGCCCGCCGAGGTGGCCGATTCGGACCTGCGTGAGGTCCTGCGCAGAATGCGGGAGGCCGGCGCACCCGAGGACGACGAGTATCCGGGCCGCGCGTGCGCCTAGCGCACCCGCCGTCCCCCACCTGCGTCGTCGCCGCCGGGGAATCCGGTTGCTCCGTCCGTAGGCCGCTGGCAGAGTCCTGCTCATGACCGCCTTCACCGCGCATGACGGGACCAAGCTTGCCTACCGTGCGTTCGGAGAGGGCGCTCCGGTGCTCTGCCTTCCGGGCGGACCCATGCAGGACTCCGTCTACCTCGGAAACCTCGGCGGCCTTGATGCTCACCGGCAGCTGATCATGCTCGACCTGCGCGGAACCGGGCAGTCGGCCGTACCCGAGGACGTCTCCTCCTACCGCTGCGACCGGCTCGTCGACGACGTCGAATCCCTGCGCGTCCACCTGGGTCTCGACAGGGTGGACGTCCTCGCACATTCGGCCGGCGCCAATCTGGCCGCCCTGTACGTGGAGCGCCATCCGGAGCGCGTCGGCAGGCTCGCGCTGATCGCGCCCAGCGTCATGGCCGTCGGCATCACGATCACGGGTGAACTCCGGCGCGGGACGGCGCAGCTCCGCCGGGACGAGCCGTGGTTTCCCGAGGCCTTCGCCGCCCTGGAAGCGATCGTTGCCGGAAATGCGACATCCGAAGCGTTCGAGGCCGTCGCCCCGTTCTTCCACGGCCGCTGGGACGAGGCGGCCCGGGCGTTCCGTGCTGCGGAGGACAGGCAGAAGAACGCGGAGGCGGCGGGCGTGTTCGCGGCCGAGGGCGCCTTCGATCCGGACACCACGCGGGCGGCGCTCGCACGGTTCACCGCGCCGGTCCTGCTGCTGGCCGGCGAGGTCGACCTGAACTCCCCTCCGCCCGCGGTGACCGAGTTCGCCGGTCTGTTCCCGCACGCAGAGCTGGTCGTTCAGCCCGGGGCCGGGCACTTCCCGTGGCTCGACGATCCCGACACGTTCGTGGCGGCCACCGCGGCGTTCCTCGGATGACGGGGGCCGCACCGCGGATCACGCCGTGGCGTCGGTCGGTTCCTCGTCGGAATGGATGATCGAAACCTCGAGCTTGCGCAGCAGCCGCGCCAGCTGGCGGCATTCGGACGGCGAAAGGCCGCTGAGCATCCGGCGTTCGTTGTCGAGGTGCTCCGAAAACACGGTGTCCACCGTCGACAGACCCTTGTCGGTCAGACGGGAGTAGACGACCCGGCGGTCGTCGGCGTCCCGCTCGCGGACGATGAGACCGTCCTTCTCCAGGCGGTCGATCCGAAGCGTCACCCCTGCCGATGACACCAGTCCGGTGTCCGCGAGCTGTCCGGCCGTCAGCCGGTAGGGAGCTCCGGACCGCCGCAGAGCGGTCAGCACGTCGAAGCCGGCCACGGACAGGCCGTGACGCTCGATCGATGCCGTCAGCCTGGTGCTGTACCGCAGGAAGGAACGATGGAGGCGCGCGAGGACCTCGAGTGGACTGGTGTCCAGCTCGGGGCGTTCGCGTGCCCAGTCCTCGATCACGTTCGCGACGGCGTCCCGGTCCACCGGCCTCGATGCAGCCATGCCCATCCCCTCGTCCAGCGCCCGCCAGCTTCTCACGGCACTGAGAATCTTACCGCTGAGGCGATGCGCCGGACCGGGGGAGGGGCCGCGCAGCCCGAATCACCTGCGGGAACGCCGCCTCAGCAGCTGGATCACCACGACGGTGACCAGCACCGCCGCCGTGGGCACGGCAGCCTTCCTGAGCAGCACGGGCAGTACCGCCGCTCCGAGGTCCACCGCCTCGGGCTCGGGCGAGAGGCGGGCGGACGACCCCGTGGCGCCCGCCGTCGCCGCGACGGAACCGGAGCCCCCGGAGTCCCGCAGCAGCTCTTCGAGACGGGTGGCGAACTGCTGGACGATGCGGTCGCCGACCTCGGTCATGATGCCCCGGCCGAACTGCGCGGGACGGCCGGTGATGTCGAGGTCCGTACGTACCCGCACCCGCGTACCGAGCGGGTCGGCGGCCAGCGTCGCGGTGACCGTGGCCGACGCGGTACCCGAACCCCGGGTCTCGCTCCCGCTGAGGTCGAGGTGCATCGAACGGGCGGAGTCGTCGCGGCTGACGGTGCCCTCGCCGCGGTAACTCATCTGCACCGCGCCGACCTTGACCTTCACGCGTCCGGTGAACGAGTCACCGTCGAGGGTGTCCAGCACGGCGCCGGGCATGCACGGGGCGACCCTGCCGAGGTCGAGGAACAGCTTCCAGGCGTCGTCGGGACCCGCCGGGACGGTGAAGGAGTGGTCGAGCTGCATGGGGTGTCCAATCGGAGGAGCTGCCGGCCGGGGCCGGATTCAGGTGCGGAACGAGCTCGGGCTCAGGTTCGGTCGGCCGTACGGATCAGGTCACGGACCCGGCTGGGGGAGAGCGGTCCTCGGCGTACGACCACACCGAAGGGACGCAGCGCGTCTTCGACGGCACCGGCCAGCACCGCCTGCGGGGCGATCGCGCCGCCCTCGCCGAGGCCCTTGACCCCGAGATCGTTCATGGGACTGGGGGTGAAGGTCTCGTCCATGTCGAGGTCGGGTATCTCCGAGGACGTGGGCACCAGGTAGTCCATGTACGTGCCGGTGCGGGGCTGGCCGTCGGGGCCGTAGACCATCTCCTCGTACAGGGCGCCGCCGATCCCCTGAGCGATGCCGCCGGTGACCTGGCCCTCCGCGATCATCGGGTTGACGATGTTGCCCGCGTCGTGGACGACGACGTAGTGCAGGATCTCGACGCCGCCGGTACGCGCGTCGACCTCGACGACCGCCGCGTGCGCTCCGGCCGAGACCGCGAAACCCGGTGGGCGGAAGTGCACCGTCTCACTGATCTCGGTGCCGTACCGCCCGTCGGCGGGTTCCGGGGTGCCGGGCAGCGGGGCCCGCCCGGCCAGCTCCGCCAGACCGATGGACGGACCGCCCGGCTCCTTGGACGCCACGACGCCGTCGCTCAGACCGAGGCCGCCCGCGTCGACGCCGAGACGGCGCGCCGCCGCTTCGACGATCTTCTCGCGGACCAGCCGACCGGCCCGGTGGGTGGCGTTGCCCGCGTTGACCAGGGCCCGGCTGGCGATGGTGCCCACACCGAACGGGGTGGCCTCCGTGTCTCCGCCGACCACGTCGATGACGTCGAACGGCACTCCGATGGCGTCCGCGGCGATCTGTGCCATGGAGGTGCGGTGCCCCTGCCCCTGGGAGGGGGCACCGATGGCGAGGCGCACCCTGCCGCTGGGGGCGATGTCGATCCGGGCCGTCTCGAACGGTCCGAGGCCGGTGGCTTCGATGTACATGGCGAATCCGATGCCGACGTACTTTCCGTCCCGGGCGCCTTCGCGCTGCCGTGCGCGCACCCCCTCGACATCGGCCTTGGCCACGGCGCGGCGCAGCAGCTCGGGGTAGTCCCCGGAGTCGTACGTCTGCGGTCTGCCCGAGCGGTCCACGAGTCCGGTCGCGTACGGCATCGCGTCGGGCCCGACTAGATTGCGCGCCCGCAACTCCTCGGGCTCGATGCCCAGTTCCGCGGCCAGCCTGTCCATCGCGCGTTCCATGGCGAAGACCGTCTCCGGGCGCCCGGCTCCCCGGTACGGCGTGGCGAACGTGGTGTTGGTGAGCACACCGACCACGCCGATGTCCACGTGGGGGATGCGATACGGGCCCAGCAGATGGCAGAGCGAGTTGTACGGCACGACGAGGCCGGTCATGTTGTAGGCGCCGAAGTTGACGGTGATCCGGTCGCGCACGGCGATGATCAGGCCTTCGGAGTCCGCGGCGAGTTCGATGGTGTGGATCTGCTCACGGGCGTGGGAGGAGGCGGTGAGGTTCTCGTTGCGGTCCTCGCGCCACAGCACGGGGCGGCCGATGCGGCGGGCGGCATGGGGGACGATGAGCTCCTCGACGTAGAGGATGCCCTTCTGCCCGAAACCGCCGCCGACGTCGGCCGCGACGACGTGGACGGCGGCGGGCTCCAGACCGAGGGTGTGGGCGATGGCGTCCCGCAGCCGGTGGGGGGTCTGGGTGCCCGACCAGACGGTCAGCCGGCCGCTGTACGGATCCACCTGGGCCGAAATCGCGCGGGTCTCGATCGGAGAGGCGACGTACCGGTGGGCCTCGAACCGCTCGCTCACCACGGCGTGCGCGCGGGCGAACGCCGCGTCCGGGTCGCCGACACGGGCGGCGACGGTGACCGCCGTGTTGTCGGGCAGCTCCGCGTGCAGCAGAGGCGCGTCCGGGGTCAGGGAGAGTTCGGGGTCGACGAGCACGGCCAGCGGGGAGTAGCGCACGTCGACGAGTTCCAGGGCGTCCTCGGCGAGGTAGCGGTTCTCGGCGAAGACCACGGCGACGGGCTGGCCGACGTAGAGGACCTTGTCGGCGGCGAGCAGCGGCATGGGAGTCATGCGGACCACCGGGTCCAGGAGTTCGGCGAGCCCCGGCGGGGTGCGCAGTTCCTCCTTGTTCAGCATCGCCGGAAGGTCCTCCACGTCGTCACCGGTCCACACGGCGACGACGCCGGGCGCGGCCAGTGCCGCGCTCACGTCGACGGATTCGATGCGGGCGTGGGCGTGCGGACTGCGCAGGAACGCGGCCTCGACGGCGCCGGGCAGGGCGATGTCGTCGACGTAGCGTCCGTTGCCGCGCAGCAGCCGGTCGTCCTCGACGCGAGGGACGGAACGGCCGATCCAGCTCCCGTCGCCGTGCGGGTGCGGGTGGGAATCGTGGGACATACGGGTCACTCCCCGAATCGCTCGTCGAGTGCCTGGCACACGGCACGGCGGATGTTGCGGTAGCCGGTGCACCGGCACAGATGCCCGCTGAGTGCGTCGGCGACCTGTTCCTCGTCCGGTCGGTCGGACCGCTCGGTGAGGGCGGTCGTCGTCATCACGAACCCGGGCGTGCAGAACCCGCACTGCATGCCGTGGCACTCGTGGAAGGCCTGCTGTACGGAGGTGAGAGGGGCGTCGCCGGGGGCGAGGCCCTCGACCGTGCGGATCTCGGCGCCCCCGCACTGCACGGCCAGAAGCAGGCAGGTACGTACTGGCTCGTCGTCGACAAGGACGGTGCAGGCCCCGCAGACCCCGTGCTCGCAGCCGACATGCGTGCCGGTGAGACCGAGCCGGTCGCGCAGGAAGTCGCTGAGGAGGAGCCGGGACTCGACCTGGGCGGTGACGGGCCGGCCGTTCACGGTGAGGGAGATCTCGTGCCAGGCGGAGGGTTCGGCGAGCGGCGGCGTACGGGCCGCGAGAGGGGTGGGGACGGACGGGGTCATCAGCAGCGCTCCCAGGCGGTGGTGCAGGCGCGGACGAGGAGATGAGCGGCGCCTTCGCGCCGGTACTCGGCGGTGGCATGGATGTCGTCGGAAGGGGCGAGCCCGGCCAGCGCGGCGTCGGCTGCGGCGGTGAGGGCCTGCCCGCCGGCATCGCTGCCCACAAGTGCGTCCTCGGAGGCGGCCAGCCGTACGGGGACGGGGGCTGCGCCGCTGAAGACCACACGGGCGGTCCGGACGGTGCCCGTCCCGGCGTTCCTTTCCAGCACGACGGCCACGCCGACGGTGGCGAAGTCGCCGTGTCTGCGGGTCAGTTCCTCGAAGGCCCAGCCGTGATCCGCCGGCAGCGGGGGGAACACCACCTCGGTGAGCAGCTCGTCCGCCTCGACGGCGGTGGAGAAGGTCGCGACGAAGAAGTCCTCGGCGGTGACGGTACGGGTGCCGCGTGGCCCGGTGACCACGAATCGGGCGTCCAGCGCGAGGGCCGCGGCGGGCAGCTCGGCGGCCGGGTCGTGGTGGGCGAGACTGCCGCAGACTGTGCCGCGGTTGCGGATCTGCGGGTGGCCGATCCGCTCGATCGCGGCGGCCAGCAGCGGCCACCCGTCCCGTACCGCGGGGTCGGCGGCGGCGCGGGCCTGCCGCACGGCTGCCCCGATGCGGAGGTTGCCCTCCGCGTCGACATGGAGACGGCCGAGCTCCGGGATGCGGGTGATGTCGACGAGCACCTCGGGTCTGGCGAGGCGCATGTTCAGCATGGGGATCAGGGACTGGCCGCCCGCCACGACCTTGGCCTCCCGCTCCTCGTCGGCGAGGAGGGCGACCGC
This sequence comes from Streptomyces sp. NPDC056452, assembly GCF_042796085.1. Classification (NCBI taxonomy): domain Bacteria; kingdom Bacillati; phylum Actinomycetota; class Actinomycetes; order Kitasatosporales; family Streptomycetaceae; genus Streptomyces; species Streptomyces sp. NPDC056452. The sequence continues at coordinate 2,624 of NZ_JBHTRI010000017.1, read as the reverse complement.
CTCGCCGACAGTGCTGGGGGCGGTGTAGTCGAAGGATGAGGGTTTCAACCTGCTGCCACCGGTCCTCTCTGGGTCGTCGTCGCGCCGTTCCGTTCGACACGTACAGATCTATCTAGTACCTAAAATGATTTACACTAAAGTTTCTTCTTGGCAAGAGGCTGTCCGAGATTTCCCGGTCCGGGATTCCTAGTCCGAGGTGGGCGACATGCGACACGTCATCGACCAGGCAGTCGCCTGGCAGCGCTCCGGCACCCGCTTCGCCATGGCGACCGTCCTGCGGACCTGGGGCTCGGCGCCGCACGCGCCGGGGGCGTCGATGCTGGTGTCCGAGGGCGGCCGCATCGTCGGCAGCGTCTCCGGCGGCTGCGTCGAAGCCGCCGTCTGCGCGATCGCCGAGGAGGTGCTCGCGGGCGCCGCTCCGACCGTCGAGCGCTGGGGGGTCGGCGACGAGGACGCCTTCGCGGTGGGTCTGACCTGTGGCGGCACGATCGAGGTGCTGATCCGTGAGGTGGGGCCCGAGGTGCCGCTCGGCCGTGTCGCCGCCGATATGGCGGCCGGCGTGCCGGTGGCTCTGGTCACTCCCCTCGACGGCGGCGCACTCGCCGTCGGCGGCGGGACGGTGACCGGCTCCCTGGGTGACCCGGAGGTCGACCGAGCGGGGGTCCTGGCCGCCGAGGGCATGCTGGGACGAGCCGCGAGTGGGCTTGTGACCAGTGGAAACGCTGAAGTCGACGGCACCGTCTGCGTGCCGGAGCGGGAGCTGCTGGTGCAGTCGTTCGCGCCCCGGCCGAGGCTGCTGATCTTCGGTGCGGCCGAGTTCGCCCGGCCCCTGGCGAGCATCGGTGCCGCGCTCGGGCATCGCGTGACGGTCTGCGACGCCAGGCCCGCGTTTGCGGCACCCGAGCGTTTTCCCGGTGCCGACGAGGTGGTCACCGACCGGCCCGAGCGCTGGTTGCGCACCCAGGAGGATCTGGTCGACCAGGGGACCGCGGTGATCGTGCTGACCCACGACCACCGCTTCGACGTGCCGGTCCTCGCGCTCGCCCTGCGCGGCCGAGCCGGATACGTGGGCGCCATGGGCAGCCGCCGTACGCATCAGGACCGGCTCGAACGGCTGCGTGCGGCCGGTGCCACCGAGGCGGACATCGCGCGGCTGCGTTCGCCGGTCGGCCTGGATCTCGGCGGCCGTGGACCCGAGGAGACCGCCGTGTCGATCATGGCCGAGATCATCGCCGTGCGGCGGGGCGGCACCGGACTGCCGCTCACCTTCCGGACCGGTCCCGTCCACACAGTGTGACCGTTTTTGAACGACTGTTTTTATGAACACTCGTTTAATGTGAGGGCTGTGGATCCAAAGAGCAAGGGGCGCCGACGCGCGCCCGGAAGTCCCGACCCCGATGCCGGGCAGTCGGCGGCCGCGCCGCGCCGCGCCGGCTCCCACGACCCGGAAGGCAATCGCCGCGCGGTCCTCGATGCCGCCCGACGGCTCTTCGGCGCGCACGGCTACAAGGGCGTCGGGGTCCGCGCCATCGCGGCCGAGGCCGGGGTGACACCCGGCCTGGTGATGGCGTACTTCGGTACCAAGGACGGTCTGTTCCGCGAGGCGGTCGGGAGCGGAGCGGGTGTCACCGGCGATGTGCTCGGGGCCGATGCCACGGGCGATCTCCCGGCCGCCCTTGCCCGGGCCTACCTGGAACGCTGGGACCGGCTGCCGGCCGACGATCCCTGGCCGGCGCTGATCCGCTCGGCTGTGAGCCACCCGCCGAGTGCCGAACTGCTGCGCACGATCCTGGAGAAGCAGGTCGGCGAGCCTCTCGCGCGGCTGCTCGGCGACTCGGCCGAGGCGGAGGTGCGCATCGCCATGATCCGCAGCGTCCTCTTCGGCGTGATCATGGAACGCTACGTCTTCGCACACGATCCTGCGGTTTCCGTCCCGACCGGGGACCTAGCCCCCGCGCTGACGGACGTGCTCACCACCGCCTTCGGCGACGCCCTCCACCCCACCCGCAGACAGGAACGCGGGGCAGAGGGTTCGAGCGGGGCCGCGTCCACCCGCCCCGAGGGGCCGGAGGCCGAGCGATCGGAGACCGGGCGACCGGAGACCGAGCGCCCGGGGGTCCGGAGCCCGGAAACCCGGCCGTCCGCGCCGACGCCCCCCGGCGCGGACGACTCCGCCCCGTTCCTGTTCGACAGGCTGAGCGAGTGCGCCCGGCGTCATCAGGAGCTCGTCGGCAGGACCGTCCGCGCGTACGGCATCAGCCTGCCCGCCTACGAGGTGCTCGCCACGCTGCGCGACGCGGGTGAGCCCTACCGCCGGACGATGGGCGAGGTGGCGGCCGCGGGTGCCGTCCGCGCGGGCGGTCTCACCCAGCACGCGGACCGTCTCGAGGCGGTGGGCCTGATCCGGCGGGAGCGTGACACCGACGACCGCCGGATCGTCCGGCTGTGCCTCACCTCTGAGGGCATCGCGCTGTCCGACCGGGTCGCTGCCGCACGGTCCGCCCAGGAGCACGAGCTGCTCGCCGGGTTCGGGCCCGCGGACCGGCGCCGGCTGTCGGGGCTGCTCGGCGCCCTGGGGAAAACGCTCGGGGCCGGTGTCCCGGAGCAGTGATCACTGCTCCGGG
>NZ_JBHTRI010000016.1:0-169597 GCF_042796085.1 Streptomyces sp. NPDC056452 | reverse complement strand
GCCCGGAGCGACTCGCTCCGGGCCGGGCCGAGGATCAGCTGACCTTCTTGGCGCTCTCGATGGCCTTGGCCAGGTCCTCGAGGATCGGTGCGCACTTGTCGTACGAGTAGATGGGCTCCGTCGTACGCGGGACGATCTGGCCGGCCTTGACGGCGGGCAGCTGCGCCCACGTCGGCTTCGAGGTCAGGGCGTCGGGCTGCAGGGCCGAGGACCGGTTGTCCATCATGATGACGTCGGCCTCGTACTTGTCGACGTTCTCCCAGCTGAGCTCCTCGAAGAAGCCGGCCGCGTTGACCTTCGGCTCGACGAACTGCACGCCGAGCTCCTGGAAGTACAGGGTGTCCGCGGACGTCTTGGCGAGCGAGACGTAGAAGAGGTCCTGGCTTGCCGAGCCGACCAGCACCTTGATGTTCGGCTGGGACTTGGCGGCGGCGCGCAGCCGGGCGGCCGCCTTCTCGAAGCGTGCCTTGGCGTCGGTGACCTTCTTGGCCTTGACGTCGGCGCCGAGGGAGGCCGCGAGGTCCTCGTGGCGCTGGATCGCCTTCGGCATGGTGGTCTGGGCGGCCCACAGCGCCGCGCTCGGGGCCAGCTTGAGGATCTTGTCCTTGGACTCGTCCGGCACGTACCAGAGGGCGTCCTTCTCCCACATGGCGGTGACGAGCAGGTCCGGTGCGAGGCCGGCGTACTTCTCGACGTTGAACTCGCCCCAGACGTTGCCGAGCACCTCGACCTTGCTGACGTCGAGGTCGCCGGCCTGGACGTCGGCCTTGCCGTCAGCGGTCTTCGTCGGGCCGAAGACTCCCTTGACCTCGATGCCGTAGTCGTGAAGGGCTGCGGCGACACCGACGAACGCGACGATGTTCTTCGGTGTCGAACCGGCCTTCGCGGTCAGGCCCCGGTCGTCCTTGAAGGTCCACGGACCGGACTTGGCGGAGTCCGAGCCGGCGCCGGACTCCTTGGAGTCGCTGTCGCCGCACGCGGCAAGCACGGCGCCGAGGCCGACGGCTCCGCCGGCGGCCAGCAGGCCGCGACGGGAGAGGGAGGTGGGCCGGACGTTGGGCATGGGCTGTCTGCTTTCGTGCGGGTGGTGGCTGGCCGCCGACGGGTTCGAGGGTAGGTTAGCCTAACCTCAGATATGGGCAGGTGGGGGGTCGAAAGGCCGCCCTGCCGGTGTCCGGCGGAGCGGCCTCCCTCTGGCCCGAGCGGCCCGTCCGAGTGGCCTGGCGGCCCTCCGTCCGTGTCAGGCGTCCATCCCCAACTCCCGTGCGATCAGCATCCGCTGGACCTCGCTCGTGCCCTCGCCGATCTCCAGGATCTTGGAGTCGCGCCACATGCGCGCCACCGGGTACTCGTTCATGAAGCCGTAGCCGCCGTGGATCTGGGTGGCCTCGCGGGCGTTGTCCACCGCCACCGTCGACGAGTACAGCTTGGCGATCGCCGCCTCCTTCTTGAACGGCTCGCCCGCCAGCAGCCGCGAGGCCGCGTCCCGCCAGCCGATCCGGGCCATGTGCGCCCGCATCTCCATGTCCGCGATCTTGAACTGGATGGCCTGGTTGGCGCCGATCGGCTTCCCGAAGGCGTGCCGCTCCCTCGCGTACTTCACCGACTCGTCCACACAGCCCTGCGCCAGGCCCGTCGACAGCGCGGAGATCGCGATCCGGCCCTCGTCCAGGATCCGCAGGAACTGCGCGTAGCCGCGGCCCTCCTCGCCCAGCAGGTTCGCCGCCGGGACACGGACGTCGGAGAAGGACAGCTCACGGGTGTCCGAGGCGTTCCAGCCGACCTTGGAGTAGGGCGCCGCGACCGTGAAGCCGGGGGTGCCGGACGGCACGATGATCGAGGAGATGCGCGGGGCGCCGTTCTCCTTGCGGCCCGTCACCGCCGTGACCGTGACCAGCTCCGTGATGTCCGTACCGGAGTTGGTGATGAAGCACTTGGAACCGTTGATCACCCACTCGTTGGTGGCCTCGTCCAGCACGGCCGTCGTCCGGGTGCCGCCCGCGTCCGACCCGCCGTCCGGCTCCGTCAGCCCGAACGCGCCGAGCGCCTCGCCCGAGCAGAGCTTCGGCAGCCAGCGCTGCTTCTGCTCCTCGGTGCCGAAGCGGTAGACGGGCATCGCGCCCAGCGAGACCCCGGCCTCCAGGGTGATCGCCACCGAGGAGTCGACCCGGGCCAGCTCCTCCAGGGCGATACCGAGGGCGAGATAGTCCCCGCCCATGCCGCCGTACTCCTCCGGGAACGGCAGGCCGAACAGGCCCATCCGCCCCATCTCCCGCACGATCTCGTACGGGAACTCATGGCGCTCGTAGAAGTCGCCGATCTTCGGCGCGACGACGTCGTGGGCGAACTCCTCGACGGTACGGCGCAGTTCCTCGTGCTCGGCGGTCAGCCGGTGGTCCAGGGACATGGGACGTCACTCCTTGTGGGACGGCGCTTGTGACGCCGAGAGCGCTTTGACGGTTCGGGAGGGGCTGGGACGGCCCAGCTGTTCGGCCATCCACACGCTCGTGGCGGTGAGTGCGCCGAGGTCGACCCCGGTTTCGATACCGAGGCCGTCGAGCATCCACACGAGATCCTCGGTGGCGAGATTCCCGGTCGCGCTCTTCGCGTACGGGCAGCCGCCGAGGCCGCCCGCGGAGGCGTCCACCGTCGTCACCCCCTGCTGGAGCGCGGCCAGGGTGTTGGAGAGCGCCTGGCCGTACGTGTCGTGGAAGTGCACCCCGATCGTGGCGGTGGGCACCCCCGCCCCGTTCAGCGCGGACAGCAGGGCGGTCACATGGCCCGGGGTGGCGACGCCGATGGTGTCGCCGAGGGACAGTTCGTCGCAGCCGAGGTCCATCAGGGCCTTCGCGACACGGACGACCTGGGCGAGGGGCACGGCGCCCTCCCACGGATCGCCGAAGCACATCGACAGATAGCCCCGCACATGGACCTTCTCCGCCTTCGCCCGGGCCACGACCGGCTCGAACATGGCGAGCGACTCGTCCACGGTGCGGTTGAGATTGCGGGCGGCGAACGTCTCCGTCGCCGACCCGAAGACCGCGATCCTCCGTGCGCCGAGGGCCAGCGCCCGGTCCAGACCGCGTTCGTTCGGTACGAGGACGGGCAGTGCCACGTCCCCGACGTCCGCGACATCCCCGAGCAGCGGGAACAGCTGCTCGGCGTCGGCGAGCTGGGGCACCCACTTCGGGTGGACGAAGCTGGTCGCCTCGATCGTGGACAGCCCGGCGACGGCGAGCCGGCGGATGAACTCCGCCTTCACCTCCGTCGGCACCACGGCCTTCTCGTTCTGCAGGCCGTCGCGGGCGCCGACCTCATGGATGCGGACCCGGTCCGGCAGCCCCGGTGCGGGCACGGTCATGGGCAGATCGGTGTCGGTCACGATTCCTCCCTCGGGGCCACCACGGCCAGGATCTGGTCCATGGCGACCGTGGCACCGGCGGTGACGTCCAGCTCGGTGACCGTTCCCGCGTGCGGGGCGGAGATGACGTGCTCCATCTTCATCGCCTCGACCACGAGCAGACTCTGCCCGGCAGCGACCTCGTCCCCGACGGCCACCTTCACCACCGTCACGGTCCCCGGCATGGGCGCCGCGAGCGTGTCGGCCCCGGAACGGGCGGCGCCGCTGAGAGAGGCCTCCACCGGGTCGTGGTCCTGGACGTGCCAGGTGTCCCCGTCCCGGCCGAGCCACACCCCGTCCGCGGAGGCCGCCAGGCTGAACGCATGGGTGAGGCCGTCGAGTTCGACGACGACGCGCCGCCCGGTCGACTCGACGAGCCGGGACACCTGCGCACCGGGCAGCGAGGGCACCGGCCCGCACGCGTCGGCCCGCTCGTCACGGTCCCCGGCGTGGCCGAAGGCCAGCTCGGCCGTGCCCCCCGCGGCCGCACGCACGCTCACCCGCACCGGATCATGGCCCGGTACGCGGAAGTGGTGGAACGTCGCGGCGGGTGTGCCGCCGAGACGCCAGCCGTCGACCGCGGAGAACGGGTCGACCCAGCCGGAGGTCCTGGCGGACGGCGCCTGCCGCAGCAGTGCCGCCGCCGCGTACACCTCCTCGGGCACCCCCACCGGCACCAGGCCGTCCGCCTCGCGCTCCACGAGTCCGGTGTCCAGATCGCCCGCGACCACCGCCGGATGGGCCAGCAGCCGCCGCAGGAACCCGGCGTTCGTCGGGACGCCCAGCACCACCGTGTCCGCCAGCGCCGCCCGCAGCCGGCGCAGCGCCGTCGCCCGGTCGGGGCCGTACGCGATGACCTTCGACAGCATCGGGTCGTACGTGCTGCCGACCGGCACGCCCTCGCTGAGTCCCGAGTCCGTGCGCACCCCGCCGCCCTGCGGCTCGTCCAGGGCGAGCACGGTCCCACCGGACGGCAGGAAGCCGCGCGCCGGGTCCTCCGCGCAGACCCGGGCCTCGATCGCGTGCCCGGTGAGCGTGATGTCGGCCTGGGTGTGCGGGAGCCGCTCGCCGGCCGCGACCCGCAGCTGCCACTCCACCAGGTCGAGGCCGGTGATCAGCTCGGTGACCGGGTGCTCGACCTGGAGGCGGGTGTTCATCTCCATGAAGTAGTACGAGGCGGGGTCGCTGCCCGGGACGATGAACTCCACCGTGCCCGCGCCCACATACCCGCAGGACCGTGCCGCCTGGACGGCGGCCTCACCCATCGCGGCGCGGGTCTTCTCGTCGAGAAGGACCGAGGGCGCCTCCTCGATGATCTTCTGGTGGCGGCGCTGGAGCGAGCACTCGCGCTCGCCCAGATGCACCACGTTGCCGTGTCCGTCGGCGAGGACCTGGATCTCGATGTGGCGGGGACGGTCGATCCACCGCTCCACCAGCAGGGTGTCGTCGCCGAAGGAGGCGCGCGCCTCGCGCCGGGCCGCCGCGATCTCGTCCGCGAGCAGCGCCTCGTCGCGCACCAGCCGCATGCCCTTGCCGCCACCGCCCGCGGACGGCTTCAGCAGCACGGGCATGCCGATCTCCCGGGCGGCCTCGGCCAGTTGCCCGTCGGTGAGCTCGCTACCGGAGGAGCCGGGCACGACCGGAACCCCGGCCGCGGCGACGGTCTCCTTGGCGCGGATCTTGTCGCCCATCAGCGAGATCGCCGGGGCCGGCGGGCCGATGAAGACGAGCCCCGCGTCCGCGCAGGCCTGCGCGAAGTGGGCGTTCTCCGCGAGGAAGCCGTATCCCGGGTGGACGGCCTCGGCCCCGGTGCGCCGGGCGGCGTCCAGGAGCCGCTCCACGGAGAGATAACTCATCGATGCGGGCGCGGGCCCGATCCGTACCGCCGTATCGGCCTCCCGGACATGCCGGGCGTCCGCGTCCGCGTCGCTGAAGACGGCGACCGACCGTACGCCGAGCTCGCGCAGGGTCCGGATGACCCGGACCGCGATCTCGCCACGGTTGGCGACCAGAACAGTGCTGAACATGGAAGTCCTCACATCACATCCGGAAGACGCCGAAGCCCGGGCCGCCTGGATCCTTCTGGGGCAGCGGGGCATTGGCACAGGCCGTCAGAGCGAGCCCCAGCACCTGCCGGGTCTCCATAGGGTCGATCACACCGTCGTCCCAGAGCCGGGCGGTTGCGTAGTAGGCGTTGCCCTGCTGCTCGTACTGCGCGCGGACCGGATCCTTGAAGGCCTCCTCGTCCTCGGCGGGCCATTGCTCGCCGCGCCCCTCGATCTGGTCCCGCTTGACCGTGGCCAGCACGGAGGCGGCCTGCTCGCCGCCCATGACGGAGATCTTGGCGTTGGGCCACATCCACAGGAAGCGCGGCGAATAGGCGCGGCCGCACATGGAGTAGTTGCCCGCGCCGTACGAACCGCCGACGACGACGGTCAGCTTCGGCACCCGGGTGGATGCCACGGCCGTCACCATCTTGGCGCCGTGCTTGGCGATGCCACCCGCCTCGTAGTCCCGGCCGACCATGAACCCGGAGATGTTCTGCAGGAACACCAACGGGATGCCGCGCTGGTCGCACAGCTCGATGAAGTGCGCGCCCTTCTGGGCGGACTCGGAGAAGAGGATCCCGTTGTTCGCGATGATGCCGACCGGGTGCCCGTGGATCCGGGCGAAGCCCGTGATCAGCGTCTGGCCGTACTCCGCCTTGAACTCGGCGAAGCGCGAGCCGTCGACCACCCGGGTGATCACCTCGCGTACGTCGTACGGAGTGCGCGAGTCGACGGGCACCGCCCCGTACAGCCCGGCGGGATCGACCTTGGGCTCCTCGGCGGGCTCCACGGACCAGGGGAGTTCTCCGCGCGCGGGGAGCGTCGCGACGATGTTCCGCACGATCCGCAGCGCGTGGGCGTCGTCCTCGGCGAGGTGGTCGGTGACCCCGGACGTACGGGAGTGGACCTCACCGCCGCCGAGGTCCTCGGCCGTGACGACCTCGCCCGTGGCGGCCTTCACCAGCGGCGGGCCGCCCAGGAAGATCGTGCCCTGGTTCCGGACGATGACCGCCTCGTCGCTCATCGCCGGGACGTACGCCCCGCCCGCCGTGCAGGAGCCCAGCACCGCCGCGATCTGCGGGATACCGGCCCCGGACATCCGGGCCTGGTTGAAGAAGATGCGCCCGAAGTGGTCCCGGTCGGGGAACACCTCGTCCTGCATCGGGAGGAAGGCGCCGCCGGAGTCCACCAGGTACAGGCAGGGCAGCCGGTTCTCCAGGGCGACCTCCTGGGCGCGGAGGTGCTTCTTCACCGTCATCGGGTAGTACGTGCCGCCCTTGACGGTCGCGTCGTTGGCGACGATCACGCACTCCCGGCCGCTGACCCGCCCGATTCCGGCGATCACCCCGGCCGCCGGAGCGGCGCCCCCGTACAGCCCCTCGGCCGCCAGGGGCGCCAGCTCCAGGAACGGGGACCCCGGGTCGAGCAGGGTGTCCACCCGCTCCCGGGGCAGCAGCTTGCCGCGCGCCACATGCCGGGCGCGGGCCTTCTCACCCCCGCCGAGCCGTGCCGTGGTGAGCCGCGTGCGCAGCTCCTCGGCGAGCGCGTGATGCGCCGCCTCGTTGGCCTGCCAGGCCTCCGAGGCGGGATCGGCCGCGCTCGCCAGGACCGGTGCCTGCTGCATCGTGTCGAGCCCCCTTGCCCGTACCGCTGAAGTTAATAAGCGTTAACGCATTGCGTTCAGGTTAACGAGCGCTAACGCGCCTGTCTAGAATGAATCTCCATGAGCACCAATGCCGCTGACCGCACCGCTGCCCGTGCCGTCTCCCGTGTCGCGGCTCCCACCCGCCGCGAGCAGATCCTCAGGGAGGCTGCGCGCCTCTTCGCCGAGCGTGGTTTCCACGGCGTCGGCGTCGACGAGATAGGGGCGGCGGTCGGCATCAGCGGCCCCGGCCTCTACCGCCACTTCCCCGGCAAGGACGCGATGCTCGCCGAGCTGCTGGTCGGCATCAGCGAGCGTCTGCTCGCCGGCGGCAGGCTGCGCGTCACCGAGGACGCGGCCTCGTCGGGCAGCTCGCCCCGGGACCTCCTGGACGCGCTCATCGAGGGGCACATCGACTTCGCCCTGGACGACCGCCCCCTGATCACCCTCCACGACCGCGAGCTGGACCGGCTGCGCGACACGGACCGCAAGCGGGTGCGCCAGCTCCAGCGGCAGTACGTGGAGGTGTGGGTCGAGGTCGTCCGCGCCCTGTACCCGGACCTCGCGGAGAACGAGGCCCGTGTCACCGTGCACGCGGTCTTCGGCCTGCTGAACTCCACCCCCCACCTCGCCCGCCCCGAGGCACTCCCGGGCCGCGAGGCCACGGCGGCCCTGCTGCACCGGCTGGCGCGCGGTGCGTTCGAGGCCGCGGCCTCCTGATCGCGGGGCCGGTCAGGTGCCGCTTCGGTCCTCGCCGGCCCTGATCTCGTCGAGGGACTCCTGCATGGCGTCCCGCGCCCGGCCGAACCAGTCGGTCAGTACGGCGATCTCGCTCGGCCCGTAGTCGGCGAAGAGGGAACCCAGGCGGGCGTAGAACGGGCCGTACACCGCGAGGATGCGCTCCTGCGCCGATTCGTCCATCACCACGTGCACCCGGCGCCGGTCGCCCGGGTCGGGCAGGCGCCGGGCGTATCCGGCCTTCTCCAGCCGGTTGAGTACGCCGGTCACCCCGCCGGTGGTCAGCCGCGCCCGCTCGGCGAGGTCGCCGGCGCTCAGCGGCGCCCCGGCCAGAGCGGCCTCCATCACGAAACCGAGGCAGGTCAGGTCGGTGGTGTTGAGGCCGAGGCGCCCGGCGATGTCGTGCTGCCCGAACTGTGCGAGCGCGATCATCCGGTCCATCGCCTGCAGCGCCTGGTCGGCCGTCGCCTCCGGGCGCTTCTTGCCGTCCACGGAGATTCCCCTTAGTGTCTAAGTAACTTAGTTCGTAAGCTATTGGTCCCGGACGGAGTGCCGGTCGCTGAACTATCACACCCTGAGGAGCCGACGTGAGTGCACATGGTGACCACGACCTGGGCCACACCGTGGCCGGCTGGACCGGTACGGCGGTCGGAGTCCTGGGGAGCGCGGTACTGGGAGCGGGCCTCATCACCGCGTCCGCCGCGATTCTGTGGCTCGGCGCCGTCGTCGTCGTGCTGGCGGCGCTGATCTGCTGGGCACTCCATCTCGCGGGATGGGGCAAGGCGGCGGGGCCGCGCCCCGCGGGCGCACAGGACTGGCGGTCCCGGGACACCGCCGCCCGCCACGGCCACCCCGGCTGTCTCGGCTGCCGGATGGCCGGCCGCGGTGGGGCCCGTGCCGCCGCGGTGCCGACGCCCGCGTCCCGGGCCGCCGCGGTGTGAGCCGGGAAAGGGCCGCCCGGCGCCCGCGGTGTCCCTGCGCGGTACCGGTGCGCGGGCGGGTGGGCGCCGCAGGGATTCCGCGGTGCAAGACGCCCGGCACACAGCGCGTTCCTGACGGCACAATGGGTTCATGCCGATACCCAGCCGCGCCGCCCTCGTCGAGCACCTCGTCCGTACGCGTATCGCGGGCGACGTAGCCACCCCCCGCGACAACAACCTCTCCCACTACCGCAAACTCGCCAACGGCGACCGCCACTACTGGCTGGGGCTCGAGCTCGGCGACCGGTGGCGCGACGAGCAGGACGTGCTGGCCGTGATGGCCGAGCGATGCGGGGTCAGCGACGACCCGGAGCACCGGCAGGGCCAGGACACCATCGACCCGGAGCTCACCGTCGACGCCCTGGACCGGATGGCGGCCCGGCTGCGGAAGGCGGCCGCGGGCGGGGAGCGGGTCCTCTTCGCGACCGGGCACCCGGGCGGGCTCCTCGATGTGCACCGGCAGACCGCGGCGGCCCTGCGGGCCGCCGGCTGCGAGATCGTGAGGATCCCCGGGGGACTCATGGCGGACGAGGGCATGGTCTTCCAGTTCGCGGACGTGGCCGTCCTGGAACGCGGTGCGACCCTGTGGCACACGCACTCCCCGGCGCCGATGGCCGCGATCCTGGACGGACTGGAGCGCGAGGGCCGGCCGCAGCCGGACCTGGTCGTGGCCGACCACGGATGGGCCGGGTGCGCGGGACAGCGCGGGCTCGACTCCGTCGGGTACGCGGACTCCAACGACCCGGCGCTCTTCCTGGGCGAGGCCGAGGGCACCCTCCAGGTCACCGTCCCGCTGGACGACCACGTCACCGACCCGCGGTTCTACGACCCGATGACGGACTACCTGCTGGACGCGGCCGGGCTGCTCGGCTCCGTCGACCTGGTGTAGCGGGCCGCGAGCTCCCGCAGGTGCTCGACCAGCTCGGCCGGCTCCGTCACCGTGAAGTCGTGTCCGAGCATGCCCAGATGGACGGCGAGCGTGTCCAGTGAGTCGGCCCCGGTGTCCAGGACGCAGGTCTCCGCGTCGACCGCCTCCACGGAACCCACCGCGGGATTGATCCGCTCGAGCACCGCGGCGGCGGGTGCGTGCACCGTCACCCGGGCGCGGTGGCGCCAGGCCGCGGCGGACGCCTTGCCCGCGACGTAGGCCGCCGCATTGCCTTCGGGGTCCTCGCGCGGCGCGAAGCGCGGGCCGGACGGGGTGCGCGGGGTTATCCGGTCCGCGCGGAAGGTGCGCCAGTCGTCCCGGTCGACGTCCCAGGCGACCAGGTACCAGCGGCGGCCCCAGTTCACGACGCGTTGGGGCTCGACCAGCCGGCGCGTCGACGCCCCCGCGTGGTCGCGGTAGTCCAGGCGCAGACGCTCGTGGTCGCGGCAGGCGGCCGTCAGCGTCATCAGGACGTCCGTGTCGACGGCCGGAGCGGGCCGGTCGGCGGGCACCGGCACGGTGTACTGCTGCAGCGCCCGCACCCGGCGGCGCAGCCGGGGCGGCAGCACCTGCTCCAGCTTGGCGAGCGCCTGGAGCGAGGTCTCCTCCATGCCGGCCATCGAACTCCCGGCGACGTTGCGGACCGCGATGGTGACCGCGACGGCCTCGTCGTCCTCCAGGAGCAGCGGCGGCATCGCGCTGCCCGCCGCCAGCCGGTAACCGCCGGCCGATCCGCGGGTGGCGTCCACCGGGTAGCCGAGCGTGCGCAACCGCTCGATGTCGTTGCGCACCGTCCGGCCGCTCACGCCGAGCCGTTCGGCGAGTTCGGTGCCGGGCCACTCGCGGGGTGACTGGAGCAGGGACAGGAGCCGCAGCAGACGGGCGGAGGTTTCCAACATGCCCCCACCGTGAGGCCCCAATAGGAACGAATTCTTCCTATTGGAATCCTAGAATTCTGCTCATGGAGAACAGCACCAGCAGCACCAGCTCGAACGCCCACGCCGACGCCGTCCGGCCCTTCCGGGTCGAGATCCCGCAGGCCGAGATCGACGACCTCCACGACCGCCTCTCCCGCACCCGCTGGAACACCGGGGTGCCCGGCGTCGAGGGCTGGTCGCGCGGCGTACCCGCCGACTATCTGAAGGGGCTCGCCGAGTACTGGGCGGAGGGGTTCGACTGGCACAAGGCCGAGACCCGGCTGAACGAGTTCCCGCAGTACCTCACCGAGATCGACGGCCAGACCATTCACTTCGCGCACGTCCGCTCGGACAGGGCCGACGCCACCCCGCTGCTGCTGATCCACGACTGGCCGGGATCGTTCGTCCAGTTCACCGACGTCATCGAGCCGCTGTCGCGCGACTTCCACGTCGTCGTCACGTCGACGCCGGGCGTCGGCTTCTCCGGGCCGCTGTCCTCGCCCGGCTGGAACACCGGCCGCATCGCCGCCGCGTTCACGACCCTCATGGCCCGCCTCGGCTACGAGCGGTACGGCGTCCAGGGCAACGGCGGCGGCGCCTGGATCGCCGGTGAGATGGGCCGGATCGCCCCCGACCACGTGGCCGGCATCCACGTGAACGGCCTGGTCACCTTCCCGTCCGACGACCCCGCGGACTTCGCCGGCCTCACCGAGGGCGAGCAGACCCGGCTGGAGCGGCTGCAGCAGTTCCGCGACGACAAGATGGGCTTCAACGCCATCCAGTCCACCCGCCCCGAGACGGTGGCCTACGGACTGCACGACTCACCGGTCGGCCAGCTCGCCTGGATCGTGGAGAAGTTCAAGGAGTGGACCGACACCGCGAAGGAACTGCCCGAGGACGCGGTGGACCGGGACCGGCTGCTGACCAACGTCAGCCTGTACTGGTACACGGGTACGGCGGGTTCCTCCGCCCACCTGTACTACGAGACGGCCCACGACCCGAGCGCCTGGGCGCCCAAGGAGCGCGGTACGGTCCCGACCGCGGTCGTCGTCGCGCTGCCGTCGGACGTCGCCATCCGCCGGTACGCCGAGCGCGACCACAACGTGGTGCGCTGGACCGAGTTCGAACGCGGTGGCAACTTCCTGTCCCTGGAACAGCCCGAGCTGCTGGTCGAGGACGTGCGGGAGTTCTTCGCGGGCCTCTAGGGCCCGTCCGCACCGCGCCGGGCCCGGCGCCGCTGACCGAGGCCCGGCGTCGGATCCAGATAGACCCGGCGGACCGACGGATACCGCTCCCGCAACTGCTCGTCCGCCTCCTCGCAGGCCCATTCGACCTGCTCGGCACTCGCCACGTCCCGGAAGTCGACCTTCGCCGCGATCAGCACCTCGTCCGGGCCCTGGACGAGCGTGGTCAGCTCCAGCACGTCGATGATGTGCGGCACGGAGAGCAGCTCCTCCCGCACCCCCGCCCGCATCGCCGCCGGCACCGGCCGGCCGATCAGCAGCTGGGCGTTGGACCGGCAGAGCACCCAGGCCACGTACACCAGGAGGACGCCGATCAGCACGGACGCGATGCCGTCCCACATCCCCGATCCGGAGAGCTGACCGCCCAGCAGACCGCCGGCGGCCAGCAGGAGGCCGATCAGGGCGGCGGAGTCCTCCATCACGACGGCCTTGACCGCGGTGTCGGGGGTACGGCGCAGATAGCGGGGCGCGGGGATACCGAGGCCGGCCGCCTCGCTCCGGACCTGCCGGACTCCCGTACGCAGCGAGTAGCCCTCCAGCAGGAAGGCGACGGCGAGCACGAGGTAGGACACGAGCGGGTCGCCGAGGTCCTCCCCCTGGACCAGGGTGTGGATGCCGTCGTAGAGCGAGAAGACCGCGCCGCCGACGAACGTGGCGACGGAGGCGAGCATCGCCCAGATGTACCGCTCGGGGCCGTAGCCCAGCGGGTGCTCCTCGTCGGCCGGTTTCCGGCTGCGCCTGAGCGCGGTGAGGAGCATGACCTCGGTGACGGTGTCGGCGACCGAGTGCGCGGCCTCCGAGAGCATCGCGCTCGAACCGCTGATCAGGCCGGCCACCAGCTTCGCCACCGCGATACCGAGGTTGGCCGCGGCCGCGACGACGACGGTGAACGTGGACTCCCCACCATGGTTCTTCTCGTCACTCATGGTGGGGAGTATGTCCGTATACGGGTCTTCAGTCCCGTGGGACGCGGACCACGCCCTCCTGGATGACCGTGATGGCCAGCTGTCCGTCCGCCGTGTAGATCCGGGCTTGGCCGAGACCGCGCCCGCCGGAGGCCGACGGCGACTCCTGGTCGTACAGCAGCCATTCGTCGGCGCGGAAGGGCCGGTGGAACCACATCGCGTGGTCCAGGCTGGCCCCCACCACGTCACCGACCGCCCAGCCGCCGCGCCCGTGGGCGAGCAGTACCGAGTCGAGCAGCGTCATGTCGGAGACGTACGTGGCCATGCAGACGTGCAGAAGGGGATCGTCCGCCAGCTTGCCGTGCGTCCGGAACCACACCTGGGACCGCGGCTCGCGGGGTTCGCCCGCCGTGGCGAACGGCGGGGCGTCCACGTACCGCAGGTCGACCGCGGCCCGCGCCTCGATCAGCCGGTCCACCATCAGCGGATCGGCGAAGCGGTCCGCGTACCGGGGCAGCATCTGCGCGGCCGTGGGCAGGGTCTCCGGGTCAGGGGCGGACGGCATGGGCGCCTGGTGGTCCATGCCCTCCTCGTACGCCTGGAAGGAGGCCGAGAGGTGGAAGATCGGCTTGCCGTGCTGGACCGCGACGACCCGGCGGGTGGCGAAGGACCGCCCGTCACGGATGCGGTCCACGGTGTAGACGATCGGTGCGCCCGGATCCCCGGGGCGCAGGAAGTACGCGTGCAGGGAGTGGGCGGACCTGTCCGCAGGGACCGTACGGCCCGCGGCGACCAGCGCCTGTGCCGCGACCTGGCCGCCGAAGACCCGGGGCACGACCGCGCTGCGGCTCATGCCCCGGAAGATGTCCTGCTCGATCTGCTCCAGGTCGAGCAGATCGAGCAGGGATTCAAGTGCTGCGCTCATGGAGGAGAACGTAGCCGCTCTTACAGGCCCATGGACTTGGCGATGATCGACTTCATGACCTCGCTGGTGCCGCCGTAGATGCGGTTGACCCTGTTGTCCGCGTACAGGCGGGCGATCGGGTACTCGTTCATGAAGCCGTAGCCGCCGTGCAGCTGGAGGCAGCGGTCGATCACGCGGTGCGCGACCTCGGTGCAGAACAGCTTCGCGGAGGCGGCCTCGGCGGCGGTCAGCTCGCCGGCGTCGAGGGCCTCCAGCGCACGGTCGGCGACGGCCTGGGCGGCGTCCACCTCGGCCTGGCAGGCGGCCAGCTCGAACTTGGTGTTCTGGAACGAGGCGACGGTCTTGCCGAAGACCGTGCGGTCCTTCACGTACTCCTTGGCGAACCGGACAGCGGCAGCGGCCTGCGCGTAGGCGCCGAAGGCAATGCCCCAGCGCTCGGACGCCAGGTTGGTGCCGAGGTAGCCGAAGCCCTTGTTCTCCTCGCCGAGCAGATCCTCGACGGGCACCTTGACGTCGACGAAGGCGAGCTCGGCGGTGTCGGAGACCCTCAGGCCGAGCTTGTCCAGCTTGCGGCCGACCGAGTAGCCCGCCGACTTGGTGTCCACGGCGAACAGGGAGATACCGAAGCGGCGGTCGTCCTCGCGGGGCGCGGACGTGCGGGCGCACACGATCACACGGTCGGCGTGCACGCCACCGGTGATGAAGGTCTTGGAGCCGTTGAGGACGTAGTGGGTGCCGTCCTCGGAGAGCTTGGCGGTGGTCTTCATGCCCGCGACGTCGGAACCGGTGCCCGGCTCGGTCATCGCGAGGGCCCACATCTCCTCGCCGGTGGCGAACTTCGGCAGCCAGCGCTTCTTCTGCTCGCTGCTGGCGAGCATCTTGATGTACGGCAGGCCGAGCAGGGTGTGCACACCTGAGCCGCCGAAGGAGACACCGGCGCGGGCGGTCTCCTCGTAGATCACGGCCTCGTACTTGTGCGATTCGATGCCGGCGCCGCCGTACTCCTCGTCCACCTCGATGCCGAAGACACCCAGCTCGCCGAGCTTGAGGTAGAACTCGCGCGGCGCCTGACCCGCGGCGAACCACTCGTCGTAGACGGGGACGACCTCGGCTGCGATGAAGGCGCGGATGGTCTCCCGGAACGCCTCGTGGTCCTCGTTGTAAACCGTACGGCGCACGGGGTGCCTCCTGTGTCAGCTTCAGCATCGGCTTCGGTCGGTGGCTAAGCGCTTGCTCAGTCCGGTTAAAAGTTACCCGGCAGTCACCGCGGCTGTCCAGGGTGATGCTCAGCACGCCCGCGCCTCCTCCTCCGGCTCGTAGCAGAGAGTGCTGACGCCGAGCGCTGCGTACACCCAAATGGCGGCGGGCGACGGTCGGGCGCACAGTGAAAAAGGAGCCGGCGAGGACGAGAGCCGCCTCGTCGCCACAACCCTCTGTGAGGCAGTCATGGCTGATGTCGAGTCCCTGGGCGGGAGTTCAACGACAGACAGGAGTGGGGGCCAGGCCGGGCGCGGCAGGACCACCATCGCCGACAACGTGGTGGCCACCATCGCCGGAATCGCCATCCGGGAGACCGACGGAGTGCATTCGGTCGGCCGGGGGGCGGCGAAGGCCCTGGGTGCCGTCACCGGGCGGGTGTCCGGGTCGTCCGGACACGGACGCGCCGTCAAGGTGGAAGTGGGGGAGAAGCAGACGGCGATCGACGTCGACATCGAGGTGGAGTACGGCGTCGCGATCCATGAGCTCGCCGAGCAGGTCAGGACTCATGTGACGGACGCGGTGGAGACGATGACCGGTCTGGAAGTCGTCGAGATCAACATCAACGTCTTCGACGTCCATGTCCCGGACGAGGACGAGGACGAGGACAGCGAGGACGAGGAGAGCCGCCGCCGGGCATCCGCCCGCGTGCAGTGAGCCGTGAGCCGGGTGGGAGTCGTCACCCGGATTTCGTCTGGAGAGCTTCGAACATCGTTACGCTGCACCGCAGTTGCCGAGAGCGCGGAGGCCTGCGGTGGGGGAGCCGACATTCGGAGTCCTGGGGCCGCTCCAGGTGAAGGCGCACGGTGTCCCGGTACGGATCGGCGGAGCCAAGCCCCGCGCCGTACTGGCGACTCTGCTGCTCCAGCCGAACGGCTTCGTCTCGCTGGACCTGCTGACGGAGGTTCTGTGGCCCGGTGGCGCACCGCGGTCCGCGCTCGCCAACGTGCGCACGTATGTCAGGGCGCTACGGCTGCGGCTGCCCACCGAGGCAGTCGACGGACTGCGTACCGAGCCCTCCGGCTACTCGCTGGACGTCGCACCCGGACAGGTGGACATGCTGCTCTTCGAGCAGCAGCTCGCGGCGGCCCGTGCCGCCCGCGAGCGCGGTGAGGACGCCGCAGCCCTGCGCGCCTACGAATCGGCCCTGGGGCTGTGGCGCGGCGGGGTGCTCCAGGACGTCGCCTCCAGCGTGGTGTGGGACCCCGCCGTCACGCGCCTGGAGGGGCTGCGCTCGCTCGCGGCCGACGAGTGCCTGGAGCTGCGGCTCCGCCTCGGGGACTACGCCCACCTGGTCTCCGGCCTGCGGTCCCGGCTGACCGAGAGCCCTCTGCGGGAGGACCTGTGGCGGATGCTCGTGCACGCGCTGAACGACGCGGGCCGCAGCGCCGAGGCGAGGTCCGCGTACGCCGAGGCGGAGCACGTGATCGCCGCCGAGCTCGGGATCGGGCCGAGCGAACCGCTGCGGGCCATCGGCGCCGAGGTCAACGGCTACACCGGCCGCCGCCGGGCAGCAGTGCCCGCTCCCGTCTGCCAACTCCCGATGGACATCCCCGACTTCACCGGCCGCGCCGTCGAGGTCGCCGACCTGGAGGAGTTACTGTCCACCGCCGGCCGGCAGCCCGTGGTCGCGGCGGTGTCGGGGCCGCCGGGTGCCGGGAAGTCCACGCTGGCCGTGCATGTCGCCCACCGGGTGCGTGGCGCGTTCCCCGACGGGCAGCTCTTCGTCGACCTGGCCGGAACGAGCGAGTGCCCCCGTGAGGCGGCGGACGTCCTGGCCGAGATGCTGCGTGGCCTGGGCGTCATCGACAGCGCGATACCCGGGGAACCGGGCGAACGCGCCGCGATGTTCCGGTCCCGTCTCGCCCAGCGGCGCTTCCTCATCGTGCTCGACGACGCCCTGGACGGCGCGCAGGTGAGCCCGCTGCTCCCGGGAACCGGCGGCTCGGCGGTGCTGGTCAGCTCGCGGCGCCGGATGCCCGGCCTGCCGGCGCACGCCTGCCCGCTCGGGCTGATGCGGCACGACGACGCCCGTGCCCTGTTCGGGGCCATCGTCGGCGCGGACCGGCTGCGCAGGGAGGGGGCCGACGCCGACCGTGTCCTCGCAGAGTGCGGATCACTGCCGCTGGCGGTACGGATCGCGGCCGCCCGGCTCGTGAACCGGCCCGGCTGGAGTGTCGGCACGCTGGCCGACTCGCTGCGCGACGAGCGCGGCCGCCTCGGGGCGGTCGGCTCCGGGGGTGAGCTGGAGGTGCGGGCCGGCGCCGAACTCAGCTACCGCCATCTGCCCGAGCCCGCCGCTCATGCCTTCCGCACGTTCGGTGACCTGCCCGACGACGCGGTCCCGGGCTGGCTCGTCGCCGTGGCGACGGGGTGCGACAGCGAGGCGTCGGGAGGTCTGGCGACCCTGCTCGACGAACACCTCGTCGAAGTCGTGGGCAGGGACCATCTCGGTCTGAACCGGTACCGCATGCACGACCTGCTGCGGTCCTACGCCCGGGAGATCGCCCTGACGGACAACCAGGAGTTACGGCTGCGGCGGCGCCTGCGGGTCATCGACGCGCTCACCGCCCTCTCCCGCTCCGCCAACGCCGCCATGCCCACCCGCTTCCTCGGCGTGCTGGGCGAGCCCGACGAGCGGGGCCTACCGGACGGACCGGCGCACGCTGTCGTCTCCACGGTGCGCGCCCGGCCCGTGGACTGGTTCGAGAGCGAGCACCGCAACCTCGTCGCCGCCGTCGACGCGGCCGTGCGGCTCGGGCGGACGGACCGGGCCGCCGACCTCGCGATCGAACTCGCCGGCTTCTTCGACATGCGGGGCTACTACGGGGACTGGCTGCGGACCCACCGGCTCGTGCTCGACGCGATGCCGCACCACGACGACCTCAGGGCGGCGGCCCTGCTGCGCAACCTCGGCCAGCTGCATCTCTACCAGGACCGGTACCCCGACGCGCTCGCCTCCTTCGACCGGGCCAGGGCGCTGTTCGCCGAGCTCGGTCACCCGACGGGGGAAGCGGTCGCCGCGGTGGGGGCCGGCTCGGTCCACCGGGTCGTGGGTGATCTCGGCACCGCGCTCGCGACGTTCACCGCCGCGCTCCAGGACTTCGCCGCGGCCGGCGACCGGCACGGCGAGGCGGTGGCACGCAACGCGATCGCCTCCGTCTGGCTGGAGCGCAAGGACCCGGAGACCGCGGCCGGCTGGCTGAGCGGGGCCCTGGAGCTGTCCCGTGCCGACGGGGACCGGCACCGCGAGGCACAGGTGCGCCGCAGGGTCGCCGTGCTGCACGAGCTGCGTGGCGAACCGCAGTCGGCGCGTGGCGAACTGGAGCGGGCCCTCGGCATCTTCGACGAGCTGGCCGACCTGCACTGCGCCGCCTACGTGCAGCAGAGCATCGCGGAACTGTGCCTGCGGCAGGGGGATGCCGGCGAGGCGTCGGCGCTGCTGATCGGGGCACTCGCCGTGCAGCAGCAGCTCGGGGACCGCCGCGCCGAGGCCCGGGTGGCCGGCCTGCTGGGCGAGTTGCACGACGCGACCGGCCGCAAGCAGACCGCGCGGCACTACTTCCACCGCTCCCTCGCGACCTGGCGCCGCCTGGGCCTGTCCGACGAGGCCGGACGGGTGGACGCGAAACTCCGCTCGATGCGCTGAGCGGCGCCGACGGAGAACAGGTGCGGGTGCAACCGCCGTCCCACCCGCACCTGGCACAGGGGTCACCGGGTGCCGGCCCGTCCTCCCGTCGGCACCCGGCGGTGCGTCAGCATCTGTTGTTGCTGACCTGGTTGCGCTTGAGGTAGTCGCTCCACGTGACGCCCTGGACGACCGCGACGACGACCGCTCCGTTGAGCTTCTGCTCGTAGTGCAGGTGCGGGGACAGGTCGTAGAGGGCGGACGTGTTGCCGACCTCGCCGATCAGCTGGCCCACGTTCACCGTGGCGCCCGCGGCCACCGAACGAGTCTTCAGATGGGCGTACCGCGTCTGCCAGCCGCCCCCGTGACCGATGACTATCGTGTTCCCGTATCCGGCGCCCGTCGAGTAATACGATTCGAGCACCGTGCCGCCGGCACTGGCGAACACCCGGCGGCCCTCGTCGTCAGGGGTGCCGTTCGCGTCGTAGTGGTTCCAGTCGATCGCGTGCGCGGGACTGTGCCCCGACCAGTTGCTGCCGAGCCACGTCTGGTTGCACTCGAAGGGCATCTTGAAGGCGGGCCGCGCGGCCACGGCGGCCTCCGCCGCGTCAACGACCGGCGCCGCGACAGCGGCCGGAACGGTGAACACGGCGGCCGCGACGGCGCTCATGGTGATCAGCGACCGGCGAACATTCCTGTGCATGGTTCTCCCCTTGTCGTCGGGTGACACGGCGATTCAAGGAGGCGGGCATACACGGCGGATACATTCCGCCCGGTGTTGTCAGTGGTGTGGTGCAGCATCGGGACGACGGATCACCGAGTGGACGGGGGGATCGCCGTGGCGATCACGAACCAGCGCATGACGCAGTACGCGTTCCTGCGGGGGCTCTACGAGGACGGGTACTTCCCCGACCGCATCGTGGACAAGGGCAGGGCCGTCCTGGTCCGGCTCTGCGAACGGATCGAGGCCGAGCGCCCCGCCGACCTGGCGGCGCTGTACGTGCTGACGACGGCGGCGACCGACGAGTTCAACGCTCTGGAAGCGGAGTTCGAGGCAGCCGGCAGCGAGATCGAGACCGTGGCCCGCGAGGAGATAGCCGAGGACTTCTGGTGCATCGCGACGGCGTACGGGTTCGCGGACGCGGACGTGGAGGAGCTGATCGCCACCCGGGAGTGGTGACGGAGGGCGGGCGCGGCACCGGGCGCCGCGTCAGGAGTCGAGCACCGCTGCGACGGCTTCGATCTCCACGAGCTGGTCGGCGTAGCCGAGCACGGTGACGCCCAGCAACGTGCTCGGGGCGTCATGCTCTCCGAGCGCCGCCCGGACCACCTGCCAGGCGGCCACCAGGTCCTCCCGCCGCGTGGACGCGACGAGCACCCGCGTACTGATGACGTCCTCCAGGGAGGCGCCCGCGGCCGCGAGAGCGGTCCGCATGTTCTCGAACGCCTTCGCCGCCTGGCCCGCGCAGTCACCGACGGCCGCCGTCGAGCCGTCCTCGTTCAGCGGGCACGCCCCGGCGAGGAAGACCGGACGTGCGCCGGCGGGCGCCGTGGCCGCGTAGGCGTACTCGGCGACGTCGGACAGCTGGGCGGACCGGATCAACGTGACGGTACCGGGCATGGCGTCCAGGCCTCCTGGGTCGAAGTGCCCTCATCCTCACAAGTGTTCTCCGCCCACGCCTCGCCTTTTCGGCCGGCCCGCGCGTCCGAGGGGCCCCTTAGGCTGCGTGCATGGGTGACATGTACGCAGTGGATCTCGCACTGGACCTCCGGGCCTCCGTGCCGGGCGCCGTGATGGACGATCTCCGCCGGCACCTCGGGACGCATCCGGACGGGCGGGACGACGAGCCGGACGGCCTGGTGCCGCTGCTCGCCGAACGCGGGCCGGCGATGCGCATCGGCGGGCTCCTGGTGGGAGAGATCGCCCGAACCGGCGACGGCTGGTCACTGACCGTGCGGCAGGAGGTGCATGCCGAGCTCCTGCCCGATCTGGACGCGCTCCTGGAGCGGCTGGCCCACCACTGCGGGACCGAGGGTGTGATCGGACAGATCCGGTTCTACGAGGACCATGTGCCGGAGCTGCTGATCAACGACTCGGGCACGCTCGTGAGGATGGCCCTCACGCCTGCGCCGATCGGTGACGTCCCGGCCCGTCCCCACGGGTCGGCGGTCGGCTGACAGCAGCGGCGTCATGCCTTCGTCCTGGGACGTGCCGCCCCCTGTGCCCAGGCGCGGGCGAACCGCTCGTGCGCGGGCGGCAGGACCGCAGCAGGGGCTTCCGCCGGCGTGGCGGGTGCCGGGCGCGGAGCCTTCGCGGCGGTCAACTCCTTTCGGACGGCGCGGTGATGGTCGAGGGACCAGGAGTTCCAGCGGCGTACGGTGCGGTCGGCCGGGCGGTCGAAGGCGTGCACCTGGAGGTGGAGCGCGGCCGCGTCACGGCTGACACCGAGGGCCGCCGCCACCTCGTCCACCAGGTCCGGGGCACCGAACAGCGGGTTGGCCTCGTACTGGCCGGGCGGGACGGGAGTGGCGGCGGACCGGTCCGCCAGTGCGCGCAGGGCTGTGAGGAGCCCGGCGGGGGCGTCCGCGAGCCCGTCGATCAGAGCGCGGGCGCCCTGGGCCGCAGGGTCTGCGACCGGGCGCTCGGCGAGGGCCCACGCGATGGCGGTGGCGGCGGCCCGGATCCCGTCGGCGTCCAGAGGCACCTCGACGCGGCCGGTGAGCAGCGCCGCGGCCCAGGTCTCCGGGAGGCCGTGGTCCGCGGCGAGGGCTGAGGCATGGCTGCCGTCGTCGGTGTACGGGGCCGAACCGAGCAACTCGGCCCAGACGGCGGCCATGCGCTCCGCGGCCGCGGTCGTCCCGCCGGGGGCCCAGAGCTCCGCCGGGTCGCCGGGTACAGCGGCCGCGAGCACGGTGCGCCTGCCGGCCGGGCCGAGCCGCCGCAGGAACTCGTCGTACGCGTACGAGGTGGTCCGGTCAGCCTTGTACGGCTTGGCGCGGAGCAGCTTGCGGTGTACGCCGTAGTCGTCGCTGCCGGCGAATCCGTCGAGGACCAGGGCCGCGATCGGGCGCGGTACCCCGGTGCGCCAGCGGAACAGGTCCACGGCCTCCTCGGGCACCGGCAGCGGGCCCTGCTCGGCGAGCAGGGCCAGCAGACGGGGGAGCCTGGCGGCGTCGTCCGCGGCGACGGTGTGCGTGGCGCACTCCTCGGCGTCTGCGGGCAGCGGATCGGCGGCTCGCTGGAGGAAGGGGGCGAGGCCGCTCCGGACCGGCCCGGAGGCCACGAGGGAGCCGTCCGCGCGGAGTCCGGCGATCCGCTGCTCGGGAGCACGGCCGGTCCGCCAGGAGCCCCCGGCCTCCGCGAACGGCTGCCGGCTCCACACGCCGAGCAGCGCCGCGAGTGCCTGTCGCTGCTCGTCGGGGGTGGCCGCGACAACGGTCCGCCAGGCCACGGCATCGATCCGGCCGGTCAGCACCGCCCACTCGGACGGCGGCGCGGGCAGGGCGAGCACCCGCACCTCGTCGTCGATCTCGCCGCGCAGGTAGCGGCCGTCGGCGGCGACCGAGGTGAGGAGGGCGGGCTGCGGCTGCGGCTGCCGTTCCTCGTAGCCGCGCAGCTGGGGCAGCAGGCCGTGGAGGGCCGGGACGAGCCGGGTGTCCGGTGCCGGGTCGGGCAGGTCGACGACCGGCCCGGCGCGCATGACGGCGACCCGGTGGGACAGCTCCAGGCGGCGGCGCAGGACGTCGGCGGCGAGCCGGGCGGCACGGTCCACGCCGTCCCGGACCCGGGGGTCGCTCACTCCGGGCAGGTCGGTCCCGGTGCCGGGGCGCAGCAGTTCGCGTACGGCGGTGTCCGTGACCGTCCGCAGGGCGTGGGACGAGGGCTCGTCGCGCGGGGTGAGGAAGTGCCAGAAGGCGGGCGGCGGAACCGGCCCGGCCGACTCGCCCAGAGTGGCGCGTCCCCGGGAGCTGTTCCGGCTGCCGGGGAAGCCCTGGACCTGCCAGAGCAGCGAGTTGTCGTCGGCGGCGTGGCAGCGGATCGTGGTCCCGCCGGCCAGGACGGCGTCCTCGCCGTCGAGCGGCAGGGCGAGGATGCCCCACGGGCGGCGGCCCCAGTTGCGGCTGCGGTAGGAGGCGGTACGGCCGTCGACGGACCGGAGCACGAACTCGCGGGGCGACGGCCCCGCGTACGGCGTGCGGTGGTCGACCCGGCAGCCGGTGAGTGCGCCGTCCTGGCCGAGCGGGGAGGGCGGGGCGCCGGGCGGCAGCGCGGCGAGGATCCGGTGGTCGGGGAAGGGCTTCGTGCCGGGCGGGGATCCGGCGGGGTCGTGGAAGGCCGGCAGGGCGCGGTCGGCGAGGGGAACACCGGTGGCCCGGTCGGTGCGGCTCCAGCCGCCGTGGTCCTCACTGAACACCGCGGCGCTCCAGAAGGAGCGGCCGTCGCTCATCTGGTAGTCGCGATGGCCGATGCCCTCACGGCCGCCCGCCCGCAGGACGCGCTCGCCGTCGAACCGGCCGCCACCGTCCGGGGTTTCGAACTGGTAGCCGAGGCCGCCCTGGATGCTGCCGCCGTAGGGGCGCAGCCCGTACGTCTGCTCGGGTTCGAAGGTCTCGTCGGGGCGGTCGGACCAGTAGGCGATGCCGGGGAAGTTGTCCTTGTGCTCCTCGTTCCAGGCGACGAGGAACCGGCCGCCGACCCAGTACACCGTGTGGCCCAGTGCGCCTTCGGGCAGTTCCAGGGTGTGGTCGCCGCGCAGTCCGGCGTGGTCGACGGCCAGGGCGCGGGTCTCCCCGTAGACGGTGAGCACCGGCCAGGTGCAGGTGACGTGCACGGTCTCGTCGGGCCGGAACGCGGCCAGGGCTTGATCCAGCGCAGGCCAGCCCAGTTCCTCGGGCAGTCCGGCCCGCAGGGCGCGGGCCAGCGGGCCCGTGAGATCGAGGGCGTCCAGGGCCTCCTCGATGCCGTCCAGAGCGATGGCGGTGGGCCGGTCCAGAAGGCCGTGCAACTCGTCGACGGCCTCGTCCGCGGCGGCGAGCCCCCCGCCGCGCAGGGCGTCGAGCAGCTTCTCGACGCGGGCGTGCACCTCGGCGGTGATGCCCGGGTTGTGGGGGAGCCGGCTGATGGCGGTGCCGCCGCGGGTGCGGAGCCCGGCATGCACGGTGCCTTCCAGCCGGGGCCCGAACACCGGGTCCGCGGCGAGCGCCACGAGGTCGCGCCGGGAGCCGTCACCCCAGAACTCCAGGCCGATCGCAGCACCGGGGTCGTGGACGGGTATGCCCTCGGCGAGGCAGAGATCGAGCAGGTCGGCGTCCAGATGCGGCCAGCGGTAGCGGTCCTCGTGCAGCCGGACCGGGCTGCCGCCCGCGCGCAGCAGCGGGGCGAACCGGCCGACCAGGTCGAAGAGTTCCGCGGGCATGGGCTGACGGGTCACCCCGCCGCCGCCGACCGTGCGGTGGGAGTAACCGGCGGCGTAACGGCGCAGCCAGTCCCCGAGGCCGCCCTCCGGGACGATCCGTCCGGCCGCGGCCGCGTCGGCGGCGCCGCACGCGATGAGCAGCCGCAGCCAGGCCGCCGCGTCGTTCTTCGACTCGGGGAACAGGTCGAGGAGTGCGGTGGCCTGCTCGTCGGCGGGCGGGTGCGCGGTGAGCGGGCCGACGGCCGCGTCGAGCAGCCGGTCGGGTACGGCCTTGCCGCGGGCCGCGGCCAGCAGCCCTCCCAGCACCCGGGCCTCCTCCTCGGTGCCGAGACCGGCCACCCGGGCCGAGTCCCGGACCCGGCGGGCCAGGTCGGCGGGAAGTTCGCCGGGTGACGCGGCCCAGGCGGTCAGCAGGCGGACGAACTCGTGGTGCGCGTCGGCCGGTTCGAGGACATCGGCCAACCAGGCCGCCGCTCCGCCGATTTCGGTGGCAGGCAGGGCGCCGAACCGGGCGAACAGCAGCAGATTCGCCCGCCGCCAGTCGGGATCGACCGGCAGCCCGTGGGTGCGTTCGGCGGCACGTGCCTGCCCGTAGGCACGGCCGGCCGAGCGGCGGTGCGTCTCCAGCATCCAGTGGCCGATGGTGTCCCAGAACCAGGGCAGATGGGCGGCCGGCAGGCCCCGGGCCAGGCGCTCCGCGTCGTCGATGAACCGGCCGGGCTTCTCCCAGGACCGGTGCCGGCTGCTGCCCGCCCGTTCCAGCGTGTCGCGGGCGTCCGCTTCGACACCCGGTCCCTGACTGCGCGCCCAGTCGGCGTACGTCTCCGAGATGCGGTGATTGGCCGGGAGCGGGACGGGAGTTCCGGTGCTGCTGGTCATACGGGCGATCTTGTCAGGTGCCACCGACAACGGGCCCGGTCCCCCTCGCGGACAAGGGCGTCAGGAGCCGTCGGACTGCCGTACTCCCGCAGGCTTCGCGGTACTCGGCCGAGGCTGCACCTCGGGGGCGTCCGGGGCGGCTTCGGCCGACCCGCCGCTCCCGGCCTCCGGTGGAGCGGTCTCCGCGTCCGGGGCGGCCGTCGGCCGGACCAGCCGGTGCTGGGCCAGGCAGGCCAGCGCCAGGGTGGCGCCGAGCACCGGCCAGGCCAGCGGGCCGGCGCTCACCGCGGCCCCGACGACGACGGGCCCCAGGCTGCGCTGCGCCGACTGGGCCAGGCCGTGCACCCCGAGGTAGGCGCCCTGCGCCTCAGGGGGCGCGAGGGCGACGGAGAGTTCCCAGGAGGAGAGGGAGTGCAGGATCTCCGCCAGGGTGAAGGCGACGGCCGCGACGACGACGGCGCCGGTGGCGAACCAGGGGCCGCCTCCGGCCGAGGCCGCGAGCGCCACTCCTCCCGTCAGGAACACGGCACTGATCGGGACGAGCAGGCGACGGGCCGCTGCGCGGGTCTCCCCGAAGCGGGACAGGGGGACCTGGAGCGCTATCACCAGAACGCTGTTGAGGACGAGGACGAGCGGTGCCAGCCCGACCGGGGCGCTGGTGGCGTGGACGATCCACAGCGGGAATCCGACCTGGAGCACGCTGTCGTCGAGGAACAGCCAGACCTCCGTACCGGTGAAAGCGAGGTAGCGGCGGTCGCGCCAGGGCGTCACTCCCTCGGGGCGCGCGACCGGAAGGGTCTTCCCGCCGGCGGCGCCACCGGGTCCGGCGACGACACGGCTGGGGGCGGGCGGCTCCGTGCACCGGAGCGTCAGGACCGCCATGGCCAGGTAGGACGCGGCGTTGGCGAGCAGCAGTACCTGGTAGGCGAGGACGGTTCCGACCGTGAGCACGGCGGCGGCTCCCGTACCGCCGACGGCCCATCCGATGTTCACCGCGGTGCGCTGGATCGCCTGGTAGCGGACGCGCTGCGGGCCGGCCACGCGTGCGGCGAACAGCTTGGTCAGCACGCTCGACGCACGGTCGGGCAGCGCGCCCAGCGCCGAGTACACGACCAGCAGCCCGAAGTCGTGCGTGGTCAGCAACGCCACCAGGGCCGCACCCCGGACCAGTTGGGCGGCGACCAGGAGGCGGGTGACGGGGAAGCGGTCGGCCAGCCGCCCGGCGAGCGGGGGTCCGGCGATGCCGAGGATGCCGGACACCCCCAGCAGCAGGCCGATCTGAGACACCGACAGATGCGTGACGTAGACGAAGTAGAGCGTCGCCACGCCCATCCACAGGCCGGTGCCGACCTTGTCGATGATCGCGACCACCAGCATCAGCCGGCCGTCCCTGCCACCCGGAACGGCCAGGCGCCGGACGAACGGCACGCGGCTCGGTGTCGGCTGCATCAGGATCCCCCTTGACATGCATTTTGTATCGGTACAAACTTGCCTCTGTGGCAGAACAATATGGGATCACGGGTGGTACGGCCAGAGAGATTTCCGCCTCCGTCGAAAGCCGCGTGGCCGACGGCACGCTCCGCCCGGGCTCCTCGCTGCCCCCGGTGCGCCGGCTCGCCGAGGAACTGGGCGTGAGCGCCGGCACGGTGGCGGCCGCCTACAAGGAGCTGCGCGGGCGCGGGGTGGTGATGACCCTGGGGCGCGGCGGCACGGTGGTGGCGTCCGCTCCCGTCGTCACCTCGCGACGCCCTCCACGGGTGCCGTCCGGACTGCGTGACCTGGCGGGCGGGCACCCCGACCCCGCCTGCCTTCCGGTGCTGAACCCGCCCGCGCGCGTGGAGCCAGTGCCCGGATCGCACCGGGCCGCGCCGAGGCTCGCCGCACTCGAGGAGGCGGCCCGCGACTGGTTCGCCCGCGACGGCGTGCCCACCGGGTCGGTGACCTTCGCCCATGGGGCGCTGGACTGCATCGCCCGGCTGCTCTCCACCGAGCTCAAGCCCGGCGACGCCGTGGCCGTGGAGGATCCCGGCTTCCACCACCTCCTCGACCTCGTCCCGGCGCTCGCGCTGCGCATGCTGCCGGTGGCGGTCGACGACGAGGGCATCCGCCCCGAGGCGCTGCGGGCGGCTCTGCGCGCGGGGGCACGCGCGCTGGTGTGCAGCCCCCGCGCCCAGAGCCCGCTCGGCGCGCGCTTCACCGTCGGGCGCAGGGACGAACTCCTCTCCGTGCTCCGCGACTTCCCCGATGTTCTGGTCGTCGAGGACGACCACAACGCGGACATCGCCGGCGCGGCCGCGGTGAGCCTCACCTCCGGCGCACTGCCCCGCTGGGCGCAGGTGCGCACCGTGTCCAAGCACCTGGGCATCGATCTGCGCTGGGCCGCCCTCGCCTGCGACCCCGCCACACTCGCGCGCCACGACGGCCGGATGCTGCTGACCTCCGGATGGGTCAGCCACATCCTGCAGACGACCGTGGCGGACCTCCTGACCGACCCGGCGGTGACCCGGCTGGTGGCCGGGGCCGCCCGCACGTACACCACCCGCCGGGACGCCCTGAGCACCGCGCTGGAGCAGCACGGCATCTCCTCCCACGGTGTGAGCGGCCTCAACGTGTGGGTGCCCGTCCGGGACGAGTCCGCCGTCGTCAACGGGCTTCGCACACGCGGCTGGTGGACCGCGGCGGGCACCCGTTTCCGTATCGCGTCCCCGCCCGGCGTGCGCGTCACCACCGCGACCCTCACCCCCGACGAATCCCGCGTCCTCGCCCGTGACTTCGCGGACACCCTCGCGGAGTCGCAAGCGGTGTACGGGGGTTAGGGCTGCCCGGCGGTGGCGGCGTGCGTCAGCGCAGCACCAGCCAGAGCTCCGCGCGTACGTCCATGTCGTCCAGGTCCGCGTCCAGCAGCTCCGCGCAGCGTGCGATGCGCTGGCGGACCGTGTTGCGGTGGATCCGCAGGGCCACGGCCGTCCGGTCCCAGCTGCCGTGCAGGCTCAGCCAGCACCGCAGCGTCTCGGCGAGGGGTGCGGTGAGCGGGGCCAGGAGGGTGCGGGCGTGGGCCTCGGCGCGGTCGGCGGGCACCAGGGCGGCCAGACCTCCGGTACCGGCACGGTGTGTGGCCAGCGGGGAGCGGGTGGCCTCCGCGCGGCCCAGGGCGCGGGCCGCCTCGGTGTCGGCGGTGGGCAGGGCCGTGGCGGGGGAGGGGGCGGACGCGCCGAGGATCCAGCCCGGCTGCGCCGTCGCCCCGCGGTGGCCGGTGAGCAGGACCCGTACCGTTTCGCCGTTCGCGTCGACCAGGGCGGAGCCCAGCGACGCGCCGAGTGCCCCGGCGGTGAGCGGGTCGGGAACCGCGCCGTCCGTGCGGCGGGCATGGACCACCGTCCATGGTGCGCCGTCCTCCGAGAGGAGCGGGGCCGCCTCCTGCGGGGGCGCGCCCAGCAGCATCCGTACGAGCGCCGCCGAACGGCCCGCCGCGTCCGCGCCCTGGTGCGGGGCGGTCAGCAGGGCGAGCAGGACGACGGCGATCCCGGCGACGGTGTGGTCGCCGGGATCGCGCCGGCGGGTCGCCAGGGCCAGGGCCAGCCCCTGGCCGCCGCTCAGCGCGTAGGCGGCGAGCTGCGTGTCGTTCAGGGTGTCGGTCGCGGAAGCGGGGGAGGCCCGCCGGCCGGAGGAGACCACCCGGGACAGCTGGGCCAGGGCCGCCCGCTCCTCCGGCGGCGGATGGCCGCCCGCCGTGTGCAGCTCCGCGCCCTCCCTCGTGAGCAGCACCACCCGGCCCTCCAGCTGTACGGCGAGCTGGTGGAGCACCGCGGGCACCGGGTCGGGCCGGGCGGCTGCCGTCGCCAGGGCCTGCTGGGCGCGGGTCACCCGGCGCAGCTCACGGTGGCGGGCCTCCGCCATCAGCCGCCACACCGCCCGCGCGATCGCCGTGAAGGGGGTCTCCGGGGGTACTTCCAGCAGCGGCAGGCCGTGCCGGTCGCAAGCCTCCACCAGAGCCGCGGGCACCGTGTCGTGCACCGGCGCCACCCCGAAACCGAGCGCCGCCGCCCCCGCCTCCACCAGTCGGGCCACGTACGTGTCCGGGTCGGTGAGCAGCACCCCGGCGCTCAGCAGCAGCTCGCCGCCGAGCAGGTAGGGGTACGGGTCGGCCATCTCCGAGGTGTGCACCCACAGCAGATCCGCGCGGTCCGGACCGGCGATCCGGCGCAGCCCGAGTTCCTCCCTGGCCAGCAGCTCGGCCAGGGGGATGGGCGGGGTCGGCGGCCCGGCGGGGGAGTCCGGCATGGACGGTCCATCCATTCGTGGAATGGGGAGTGGATGAAACGTACACTTCAGCGTCGGCTTCCGGCCACCTACCGTCTTCTCGACACACGCCCCGTGTATCGAGACGAGACGGAGGAAGCCCATGGCTGTCGACTACGCAGTGATCGTCGTCTATCTGGCCGGCATGCTCGCCATGGGCTGGTGGGGCATGCGCCGCGCCAAGTCCAAGAGCGAGTTCCTGGTCGCCGGCCGGCGGCTCGGCCCCTGGATGTACTCCGGCACCATGGCGGCGATCGTCCTCGGCGGCGCCTCGACGATCGGCGGGGTCGGCCTCGGCTACCAGTACGGGCTCTCCGGCGCCTGGATGGTCTTCACCATCGGCCTCGGGCTGCTCGCCCTGTCCGTCTTCTTCTCGGCCCGCATCGCCCGGCTGAAGGTCTACACCGTCTCCGAGATGCTCGACCTGCGCTACGGCGGCAGGGCGGGGCTCATATCCGGTGTCGTCATGTGGGCCTACACCCTGATGCTCGCGGTCACCTCGACGATCGCGTACGCCACGATCTTCGACGTCCTCTTCGACCTCGACCGCACCCTGTCGATCATCCTCGGCGGCGCCATCGTCGTCGCGTACTCGACGCTCGGCGGCATGTGGTCGATCACGCTCACCGACATGGTGCAGTTCGTCGTCAAGACGATCGGCGTCCTGCTGCTGCTCCTGCCGATCGCGGTCATCAAGGCGGGCGGCTTCAGCGAGATGAAGGCCCAGCTGCCCACCGAGTACTTCGACCCGTTGGGCATCGGCGGCGAGACGATCTTCACGTACGTCCTGATCTACACCTTCGGCATGCTGATCGGCCAGGACATCTGGCAGCGCGTGTTCACGGCCCGCAGCGACCGCACGGCACGCTGGGGCGGAACCGTCGCCGGGACCTACTGTCTGGTGTACGCGGTCGCCGGGGCCGTCATCGGCACGGCCGCCAAGGTCATGTACCCGAACCTGCCCAGCGCGGACGCCGCCTTCGCGACCATCGTCAAGGACGAACTGCCGGTCGGCGTGCGCGGCCTGGTGCTGGCAGCCGCACTCGCCGCGGTGATGTCGACGTCCTCCGGTGCGCTGATCGCCTGCGCGACCGTGGCCAACAACGACATCTGGTCGCGGCTGCGGGGCGCGGTCACCAGGGGAGACGGTGAGGAGCGCGACGAGGTGAAGGGCAACCGGATCTTCATCCTGATCATGGGCATCGCCGTCATCGCCATCGCCATCGCGCTCAACAACGTCGTCGAAGCCCTGACCGTCGCCTACAACCTGCTCGTCGGCGGGCTGCTGGTGCCGATCCTGGGCGGCCTCCTGTGGCGCAGGGGCACGGCCGCGGGCGCGCTGGCCTCCGTCTGCGTGGGCGGCGTCGCGGTGATCGGGCTGATGGCGACCTACGGGATCCTCGCCAACGAGCCGGTCTACTACGGGCTGCTCGCCTCGCTCGCCGTGTACGTGGTCGTCTCGCTGGCGACGAAGCCGACGGACGCCGCGGTGCTGGTCGCCTGGCGCGAACGGCTGGCGGGCCGCGGTGCGGAGGCCGAGCCGGCGCCCGCCCCGGAGCCGGCCACCACCTGACCCCCTCGTTGTCCTCGATCGCCGGACGGGCCTGACCACACAGTCCCGGCCCGTCCGGCGCCCGAGGACGAAACCGTTTCCGGGGGGCCCGCACACCACCGCCTCCCGCACACTGGATACCGTACGAAAACCGAAGGAAAGGCACTCCGCCCCATGAGCAGCAACGAATCGCCGCGC
Source organism: Streptomyces sp. NPDC056452 (assembly GCF_042796085.1). Lineage (NCBI taxonomy): Bacteria > Bacillati > Actinomycetota > Actinomycetes > Kitasatosporales > Streptomycetaceae > Streptomyces > Streptomyces sp. NPDC056452. The sequence continues at coordinate 138,640 of NZ_JBHTRI010000016.1, read as the reverse complement.
GGCCCCGTCGACTCCTCCCGCGTCCCGCGGTACGCCGGTCCCGCGACGTTCGCCCGGCTGCCGCGGCTCGACGAGGTCGGCACCGCCGACATCGCCGTGGTCGGCGTGCCCTTCGACAGCGGCGTCTCCTACCGCCCCGGCGCGCGCTTCGGCGGCAACGCCATCCGCGAGGCCTCCCGCCTCCTGCGCCCCTACAACCCGGCGCAGGACGCCTCCCCGTTCGCCCTCGCCCAGGTCGCCGACGCCGGTGACATCGCCGCGAACCCGTTCAACATCAACGAGGCCGTCGACACGGTCGAGGCCGCCGCCGACGACCTGCTCTCCACCGGTGCCCGCCTGATGACCCTCGGCGGCGACCACACCATCGCGCTGCCCCTGCTGCGTTCCGTCGCCAAGAAGCACGGCCCCGTCGCCCTGCTCCACTTCGACGCGCACCTGGACACCTGGGACACCTACTTCGGCGCCGAGTACACCCACGGCACCCCGTTCCGCCGGGCCGTCGAGGAGGGCATCCTCGACACCGAGGCGCTCTCCCACGTCGGTACGCGCGGCCCGCTGTACGGCAAGCAGGACCTCACCGACGACGAGAAGATGGGCTTCGGCATCGTCACCTCCGCCGACGTCATGCGGCGCGGTGTCGACGAGATCGCCGACCAGCTGCGCCAGCGCATCGGCGACCGGCCGCTCTACATCTCCATCGACATCGACGTCCTCGACCCGGCGCACGCCCCCGGCACCGGCACCCCCGAGGCCGGCGGCCTGACCTCGCGCGAGCTCCTGGAGATCCTGCGCGGTCTCTCCTCCTGCAACCTGGTCTCCGCGGACCTGGTCGAGGTGGCCCCCGCGTACGACCACGCGGAGATCACCTCCGTCGCCGCCTCCCACACGGCGTACGAACTCACGACGATCATGGCCCGCCAGATCGCGGCGGCCAAGGGAGCGCAGGCCAAGTGAGCCACGACCACGACGACCGGCCCCGGCTCACCCCCGCGCAGGCCGAGGCGGCCCTGAACCCGCCGGCCGGACGCAACGGCGGAGACCTCGTGGTCGAGACCCTCCAGGGCCTCGGCGCCACCACCGTCTTCGGACTGCCCGGCCAGCACGCGCTCGGCATGTTCGACGCACTGCGGCGCTCCTCCCTCGCGTACATCGGGCTGCGCGTCGAGAACAACGCGGGCTTCGCCGCCGACGCCTACGGCCGGATCACCGGGGAGGTCGCCCCGCTGCTCCTCTCCACCGGACCGGGCGCCCTGACCTCCCTCGCCGCACTCCAGGAAGCGGCGGCGGCGTCCGCCCCCGTGCTGGCGATCTCCAGCCAGATCCCGACCGCCGGGCTCGGCGGCGGACGCCACGGCTACCTGCACGAACTCCGCGACCAGAAGGCCTCGTTCCGCGACATCGTGAAGTCCGTGCACACCGTGCGTACGGCCTCGCAGATCCCGTCCGCGATCGCCGCCGCCTGGGAGTCCGCGCTCACCGCTCCGCACGGGCCGGTCTGGGTGGAGATCCCGCAGGACGTGCTGCTCGCCGGGACGGTCCTGCCGGTCGTCAGCGCACTCGACGCGACCCCGCGCGAGCTGTACCCGCGCCCCGAACTGACCGTCGCGGCAGCCCACCTGCTGTCGAACGCCGAGCGGCCCGCGATCATCGCGGGCGGCGGAGTCGTACGGTCCGACGCGACCGGCAAGCTGCTCGCGCTCGCGGAGAAGATCAACGCCCCGGTCGTCACCACGTTCGGCGGCAAGGGCGCCTTCCCCTGGGAGCACCCGCTCTCGCTCCGGTCCTGGCTGGAGGACCGGCACACCACGGACTTCCTGGAGTCCGCGGACGTGCTGCTGGTCGTCGGCTCCGGGCTCGGCGAACTCTCCTCGAACTACCACACGTTCGCTCCCCGCGGCCGGGTCATCCAGATCGAGGCCGACGCCGGGAAGCTGGAGTCCAACCACCCCGCACTCGGCATCCACTCCGACGCCCGCGAGGCACTCGACGACCTCCTGGACGCGGTGGAGGCCCGCGAGGACGCGACCGCGCCCGAGCGCGTCGCGGCGGTCCTGGGGGCCGTCCACGACAGGATCGCCGCCCAGGACCTCACCCTGGAGCAGCAGGTGCTCGCCTCGGTCCGCGAGGCACTGCCCGACACCTCGCCCAGCTTCTGGGACATGACGATCCTCGCCTACTGGGCCTGGTCCGCCTTCGACGCCCGCCACCCCAACACGATGCACTCGGCGCAGGGCGCGGGCGGCCTCGGCTACGGCTTCCCGGCCGCGATCGGCGCAGCGGCGGCCGACCGTACGAAGCCCGTGCTGGCGGTCTCCGGCGACGGCGGCGCGATGTACTCGATCGCCGAGCTCGCCACCGCGCGGCAGTACGACCTGCCCGTCACCTGGCTGATCGTCGACGACGGCGGCTACGGCATCCTGCGCGAGTACATGACGGGTGCCTTCGGCGAGGCCACGGCGACGGAACTGACCCGGCCGGACTTCGTCGCCCTGGCCGAGTCCTTCGGGGTCCCCGCGGTCCTGACGACGCCCGAGTCCCTGGCCGCGGACCTGGGCAAGGCATTGGCGAGCCCCGGCCCGTCGGTGGTCGTGCTCCCCGCTCTGCTGAGGATGTTCGAGCCGACGCACCTGTGAGCACCTGACGTCCGCGTACCCGGGGAGCCGTGCCCGGGTACGCGGACGGCCGTGCCTTCGGGCACCCCGGGCGCCTACAGCGACCGCAGAGCCTTCTCGATCTCGGCCTTCTGGGCCTCGGCGCCGAGCTGGAACTGCTCCCGCTGCCCGGCGTCGAGGGCGAACGGGGGTTCCTTCCGCGTCGGCAGGAGATCGGGGATCGACCGGAAGAGCACCGCCGCCGCCGCACCCTGTCCATTGTTGTGCGCAGTGACCAGATACTTCCCGACCCGCCACAGATGATCGTTGAGCACCTTCGAAGGTGATCTCAGGATGTTCTTCACCGTCGCGGGCCGGCCCAGCGAGTGATGCGGTCCGTCGCTGCACTTCTGCAGCGCTGCCAGCGCCGCGTAGAGCTGTCCGCAACGGAATGCCTCCGCGTGCCCGCCGTTCGCCATGGAGCCCCCCTGTCCCCGTCGTCCCCGGTGCCGGTCAGCGGACATGACTACCCGGTCGCCCACCGGCCGAACCCGCCCGCCGGGCGCCCGGAAGCCCGGCCCGGGCGCCCGGCTCGCCCCCGGGTGGTCCTAGGACCACCCGAGTACCGTCTCCGACCATGGGCCGAGAATTGTTGCAGCGGGATGAAATCCGCAGCTGACCGCGTTGGTGACGTGCGGTAGGTCAGGTGGGACAGCGGGGCGGACTGGAGGCACGGGGTGGCGGGCACGAAGGTGCAGGGCGCGAAGGAACAGGGCGCCGACCGACAGGGGTGGGGCCGGCGGCTGACGGGATACGCGTGGCGCTACCGGCGCAATGTCGTGCTGGCGCTCGGGTCGTCGCTCGCCGGTATGGCCGTGATGGCCCTCGTCCCGCTGATCACCAAGGTGATCATCGACGATGTCGTCGGCGACCACACCCGTTCCCTCGGCGTCTGGACCGGATTCCTCATCGGCGCGGCCGTCCTGGTCTACGCCGCCACCTTCGTCCGCCGGTACTACGGCGGCCGGCTCGCCCTCGACGTACAGCACGACCTGCGTACCGAGATGTACACGACGCTCACCCGGCTCGACGGGAAGCGGCAGGACGAGCTGTCGACCGGACAGGTCGTCGGGCGCGCCACCAGCGACCTTCAGCTGATCCAGGGGCTCCTCTTCATGCTCCCGATGACCATCGGGAACATCCTGCTCTTCATCATCTCCCTGGTGATCATGGCGTGGCTGTCGCTGCCGCTGACCCTCATCGCCCTCGCCGTCGCCCCCGCCCTCTGGTTCATCGCCCGCCGCTCCCGCACCCGCCTCTTCCCCGCCACCTGGTACGCGCAGAGCCAGGCCGCCGCCGTCGCCGGAGTGGTCGACGGGGCCGTGTCCGGAGTCCGGGTCGTCAAGGGGTTCGGGCAGGAGGAGCAGGAGACGGGCAAGCTCCGCGAGGTCAGCCGCAGGCTCTTCGCGGGCCGGCTGCGCACCATCAGGCTGAACTCCCGCTACACCCCCGCCCTCCAGGCCGTCCCCGCCTTCGGCCAGGTCGCCATGCTGGCGCTCGGCGGCTGGCTCGCCACCCGCGGCGAGATCACCCTCGGTACGTTCGTCGCCTTCTCCACCTATCTCGCCCAGCTCGTCGGCCCCGTCCGGATGCTCGCCATGGTCCTGACCGTCGGCCAGCAGGCACGGGCCGGTGTGGAGCGCGTCCTGGAGCTGATCGACACCGAACCGTCCATGCAGGACGGTACGAAGGAGCTCCCGGCCGACGCCCCCGCCCGCGTCGAGTTCGACGACGTGCGCTTCGGCTACGACGAGGAGCGCCCCGTACTCGACGGCTTCTCCCTCACCATCGAGCCCGGCGAGACGGTCGCCGTCGTCGGCGCCTCCGGCAGCGGCAAGTCCACCGTCTCGCTCCTGCTGCCCCGCTTCTACGACGTGACGCACGGCGCCGTCCTCGTCGGTGGCCACGACGTCCGCGAGCTGACCCAGAACTCGCTCAGGGCCGCCATCGGGCTCGTACCGGAGGACAGCTTCCTCTTCTCCGACACGATCCGCGCCAACATCGCGTACGGGTTCCCGGGGGCCACCCAGGAGCAGATCGAGCAGGCCGCCGGCGCCGCCCAGGCCCACGGATTCATCTCCGAGCTGCCCGAGGGGTACGACACCACCGTCGGCGAGCACGGGCTCACCCTCTCCGGCGGCCAGCGCCAGCGCGTCGCGCTCGCCCGCGCCATCCTCACCGACCCCCGGCTGCTCCTCCTCGACGACGCCACCTCCGCCGTCGACGCCCGGGTGGAGCACGAGATCCACGAGGCCCTGGCCCAGGTCATGGCCGGTCGCACGACCCTGCTGATAGCGCACCGCCGCTCCACCCTCGGCCTCGCCGACCGCATCGCGGTCCTCGACCAGGGGCGGCTCGCCGACATCGGCACGCACGCGGAGCTGGAACAGCGCTCCGCGCTCTACCGCCGGCTCCTCACCGACCCCGACGAGCTGGGCGGCACCTCACCGGGCCACCAGCCGGTCATGACCGGGGCGCCCGAGGACGACGACCGCGCGCTCCAGGAGGAACTGGAGGCCGAGTTCGACGCCGAGCGCGGCGTCACCCCCGAGCTGTGGATCCGCAAGGAGGAGCAGCGCGACACGGCCGCGGCAGGAATGCCCGCAACCCCCGAGCTCCTCGCCCAGGTCGACGCGCTGCCGCCCGCCACGGACGCCCCCGGCATCGACGAGGCGAGCGCGGTCCGTCCCGAGGAGTCGTACGGGCTGCGCAGGCTGCTGCGCGGCTTCGGGCTCCCGCTGCTCGTGAGCCTGGGGCTGGTCGCCGTCGACGCGGGCATGGGCCTGCTCCTGCCCGTACTGATCCGGCACGGCATCGACGACGGCGTCACCAAGATGGCGCTCGGCGCGGTCTGGGCGGCTGCGGGACTCGGACTGCTGGCCGTCCTCGTGCAGTGGGCGGCCCAGATCGGCGAGACCCGGATGACCGGGCGTACGGGCGAACGCGTCCTGTACTCACTCCGCCTCAAGATCTTCGCGCAGCTCCAGCGGCTCGGCCTCGACTACTACGAGCGCGAGCTGACCGGCCGGATCATGACCCGGATGACGACGGACGTGGACGCGCTGTCCACCTTCCTCCAGACCGGTCTGGTCACGGCCTTCGTCTCCGTCGTCACTTTCTTCGGCATCACCGGAGTCCTGCTCGTCCTCGACGTCCAGCTGGCCCTGGTCGTGTTCGCGACGCTGCCGCCGCTGATCGTCGGCACGTTCTTCTTCCGCCGCAAGAGCGTCAAGGCGTACGAGCTCGCCCGTACACGCATCAGCGTCGTCAACGCCGACCTCCAGGAGTCCGTCTCCGGCCTGCGGATCGTGCAGGCGTTCCGGCGCGAGCAGGACGGCGCCGAGCAGTTCGCGGCCCGCAGCGACCACTACCGCCAGGCCCGGGTGCGCGGGCAGTGGCTGATCTCCGTGTACTTCCCGTTCGTGCAGCTACTCGCCTCGGTCGCCGCGGCCGCCGTGCTGATCGTCGGCGCGGGCCGCGTCGACAACGGCACGCTCACCACGGGTGCGCTGGTCGCCTACCTCCTCTACATCGACCTGTTCTTCGCCCCCGTGCAGCAGCTGTCCCAGGTCTTCGACGGTTACCAGCAAGCCACGGTCTCCCTCGGCCGGATCCAGGAACTCCTCCGGGAGCCCACGTCCACGGCCGACCACGACGCGCCGCAGGACGTCTCCTCGCTGCGCGGCGAGATCGCCTTCGAGGACGTCTCCTTCGCCTACGGCGCCTTCGACGGCGAGAAGGGTGAGGAGGAGGCCCTCACGGGCATCGACCTGCGGATCCCGGCGGGTCAGACGGTCGCGTTCGTCGGCGAGACCGGAGCGGGGAAGTCCACGCTCGTCAAGCTCGTGGCCCGCTTCTACGACCCGACGAGCGGGCGGGTCACGGCGGACGGCACCGATCTGCGTGCACTCGACATGACCGCGTACCGGCACCGGCTCGGAGTCGTACCGCAGGAGGCCTACCTCTTCGCCGGTACGGTCCGCGACGCCATCGCCTACGGCCTGCCCGACGCCACCGACGCGCAGGTGGAGGCGGCGGCCAGGGGGGTCGGCGCGCACGACATGATCGCCACCCTCGAGGACGGCTATCTGCACGAGGTCGCCGAGCGCGGCCGCAACCTCTCGGCCGGCCAGCGCCAGCTGATCGCCCTCGCCCGCGCCGAGCTGGTCGACCCCGACATCCTCCTCCTCGACGAGGCGACCGCCTCCCTGGACCTCGCCAGCGAGGCGCTGGTCAATCAGGCCACCGACCGGCTGACCGGCCGCCGCACCACGCTCGTGGTGGCCCACCGGCTGACGACGGCCGCCCGCGCCGACCGGGTCGTGGTGATGGACCACGGCAGGGTCGCCGAGGACGGCACGCATGACGAACTGCTCGCCAGGGACGGGACGTACGCCCGGCTGTGGCGCACCTTCATAGGCGAGGACATAGGGGAGGACACACCGGCGGGTGTGTGACACCGTCCGGCCACTCCGCCCGTTCCCGGAACCTTTCGGCCCGCCTCGGCGTCGTACGCACATACGTACATGTGTCTGGCGAGGCTCGGAATGTTCGATGGAACAGACGGAACAGGTGGGGTGGACGGGGTGGTGGGACCGCTGAGGTCGTCGAGACCGTCGGGAGGGCCCGCCGGGAGACGCGCGGCGGTCCTCCTGTTCGTCCTGCCGCTGCTCGGAGCCGTCGGGCTGGTGCTCGGCACCTCGGGCAGCTCCCCGGCGCACGCCGCTGCGGCCTGCTCCGGACGGCTGGTCAAGACGGTGACGTTCTCCACCGGCTCACTGCGCGTCTACGAGAGCCGCGCCTACGCGTGCGCCGTCACCGTCGCCGACAAGCCGGGTGCGCGCCGCGCCATGCGCGTGTCCCTGCAGCCGCGCGGCGGCCGGGCGGCCGTCGACAGCGGCAGGTTCACCAAGCTGGCCGGTCCCGTCACGGTCCACGCGCTCAACCGCTGCGTCCGTGCGTCCGGTTCCATCGCGGGCAAATCGGCATCCACGGGATGGATCCTGTGCTGACGCACAACTGGGTCTGGCGTTGCAGGTGTTACCCCGGCTAGGTTCGCGGCGACTGTCGTGAATCAAGGGGAGGGTGCATGCGCAAGGCGCTCAGAGGGGTCCTGTCGCTCGCGGTGCTCATAGGCACAGTGAGTGCGACGGGTGCCTCGGCCGGTGCGGCCACCGCCGCGGAACCGACCGCGAAGCAGAGCAGCGGCTCGACCAGCAGCAGCGAGGACATCAAGGACCGCATCCTGGCCATCCCGGGCATGAGTCTGATCGAGGAGAAGCCGTACCCCGGGTACCGCTACTTCGTCCTCAACTACACCCAGCCGATCGACCACAAGAGGCCGTCCAAGGGCACGTTCCAGCAGCGCATCACCCTGCTGCACAAGGACACGAGCCGACCGACGGTCTTCTTCACCAGCGGCTACAACGTCTCGACCAACCCCAGCCGCAGCGAGCCGACGCAGATCATCGACGGCAACCAGGTCTCGCTGGAGTACCGCTTCTTCACTCCGTCCCGCCCCGCGCCGGCGGACTGGTCGAAGCTCGACATCTGGCAGGCCGCCAGTGACCAGCACCGCGTCTTCACCGCGCTGAAGAAGATCTACTCCGAGAACTGGCTGACCACCGGCGGCTCCAAGGGCGGCATGACCGCCACCTACTTCGAGCGCTTCTACCCGAAGGACATGGACGGCGTCGTCGCCTACGTCGCGCCCAACGACGTGGTGAACAACGAGGACTCGGCCTACGACCGCTTCCTCGCCCGCGTCGGCACCAAGGAGTGCCGCGACCGGCTCTCCGGTGTCCAGCGCGAGGCCCTCGTCCGCCGCGGGCCGCTGGAGAAGAAGTACGAGGCGTACGCAGCCGAGGGCGGCTACACCTTCAACACCGTGGGCTCGCTCGACAAGGCGTACGAAGCCGTCGTCATGGACTACGTCTGGGCGTTCTGGCAGTACAGCCTGCTCGCCGACTGCGAGGCCATCCCGGCCGACGCCGCCAAGGCGACCGACCAGGAGATCTGGGACTCGATCGACGGCATCTCCGGCTTCTCGGCCTATGCCGACCAGGGCCTGGGGACGTACACGCCGTACTACTACCAGGCGGGCACGCAGCTCGGATCGCCCGACATCAGGCAGCCGTGGCTCGGCAACCTGAGCCGGTACGGCTACCAGCCGCCGCGCAGCTTCGTACCGCGCGACATCTCCATGAAGTTCCAGCCCTCGGCGATGCGGGACATCGACAGCTGGGTCAGGAACAACGCCCGGCACATGCTGTACGTCTACGGGGAGAACGACCCGTGGGGTGCCGAGCCCTTCCGCCTCGGCAGGGGCGCGCGTGACAGCTACGTCTACACCGTGCCCGGCGGCAACCACGGCTCCAAGGTCGCCGGTCTCGTCGCCGACGAGAAGGCGAACGCCACCGCGGCCATCCTGCGCTGGGCCGGAGTGGCCCCCGCGGCCGTCGAGGCCGACCCGGCGAAGGCGAAGCCGCTCGCGAAGTTCGACGCGCGTCTGGACAAGCGGGACGCCGAGCTCGAGCGGAACCAGGGCACGCTGCGGCCGTAGCCGGGCGTAGCGGGGGCCGATCGGCCGACGTGGGCTGTGCGCACCGGGGTTCACACCCGGCGCGCACAGCCCACCGGCGTCTCCCCGCCCAGCTGCACGAAGAGATCCGTCGTGTCCGGGCAGAGGCCGCGCCGCTCCACCGCGGAGCCGACCTCGAACTCCGGTGGCCGCTCCCCCGATCCGTCACAGGCCGTCTCCCTGACCTCACCCTTGCGCGAGCCGTAGACGCAGTCCCCGACGACGGTCAGGGGGCCTCCGCCCTGCCCGGGATCGCCCGGATGCGGGGACTCCAGATTGCGCATGCACGCGTACCCGCCGGGCACGGCGGGCTCCTGGGAGGGGCCGCTCCGCGAGATGTGCAGCACGAAATCGGTGGAGGGCGGGCAGGCCGGGCCCTCCGAGGGCGCACCCGTGTACCTGGTCAGTACCCGCGCCGCCGCCTTCTCGCTGCGGCACGACACCTCACGGACAACGTCCCCACGGGAACTGCAGTCGGCGGGCCCCAGGAACACCACCCCGTAACCGGACGGCGCGGTACTGTCCCGCCGCCCGTCGGCCCCGGGCCCCGAGGCGCCGCCCACGGGCTGCTGGCAGGCACTCAGGGACAGGGCCGCGAGTGCGGACAGCAGGACGTGCAGGACCCCCGGGACACGGTGCTCGGACATGGTCGACCCCCCGATACGTCCGTAAAGACGTACACCCAGCGTGACCCGCCGGAGCGGGCACACGCCAGGTGAGCGGGGGGCTTTGCGCTCTTCGGTATCGGTACGCCTACGGTGCGGCGTACGTCTAGTACGACAGTCCGTAGCCGACCGGGTACAGCGCCTGCGCGGGGATGTCCGCACGCTGCACCGGGACCGGCAGCTTGCCCCGGGGTTCGGCCCGCCCCGCGATGACCCGGGCGGCGGCCCGGAGTTCGACGTCCGTCCAGGAGTACGCGGCGAGGCTCGCGGCGTAACCGGTGCCGGCCAGCTGGGCGATGTCGTACGGGTTGCGGATGGCGACGGTGACGACCGGGACCCCGGTCGCCGCGAGGGCCTCGACCAGGGTGCGCTGGGAGCTGGTCGCGGTGACGTTGTACGTCCCCACGATCACCGCGTCCTTGCCCTGCGCGGCGGCCACCGCTTCGCCGATCCTCGCCGGGGCGGGAGCGGTGCCGGTGGACAGGGCGGTGGCCGTGTACCCCAGCTCCTCGAACGCCGCGGCGAGCGTCGTGGTCGGTGGTCCGGTCGTGCCCGACGGGGAGGCGGGATCGGCGCCGACCACGAGCAGGTTCCGGTGGGAGCGGCGCGAGAGCGGCAGCAGCGAACCGGTGTTGGCGAGCAGCGTGGTCGTGCGCTCGGCGATCCGGTCGGCGGCGGCGAGATGGGTACGGATGCCCACCGTGCGGTCCACTCCCCGGTGGGTGACGTAGGGGTCCCGGAACAGGCCCAGCTTCGACTTCAGCCGCAGGATGCGCAGGATCGACTCCTCGATGCGGGCCTCGCTGATCTCGCCGTTGCGCACGGCGTCGAGGACGGCATTCCATGCCACGGAGAGGTTCGGCGGGTTGAGCAGCTGGTCGACGCCTGCCTGCAGGGCGAGCACGGGGACGCGTTCGTCGCCGTACTTCGTGCGCACGCCCTCCATGCCGAGCGAGTCGGTGACCACGACACCGTCGTAGCCGAGCTCCTCGCGCAGGATGCCGGTGAGGATCGGCCGGGACAGGGTGGCCGGATCCTCCGAGGGGTCGAGGGCGGGCACCACGATGTGGGCCGTCATGATCGAGTCGATGCCGGCTGCGACGGCTGCCCGGAACGGCGGGGCGTCGAGCTCCGCCCACTGCTCACGGGTGTGGTGGATGTAGGGCAGGCCCGTGTGGCTGTCGGTGCTGGTGTCGCCGTGACCGGGGAAGTGCTTGGCCGTGGAGGCGATTCCGGAACTCTGGTAGCCCTTCACCTGTGCGGCGACCAGGCCGGCCACCGACTCCGGGTCGGAGCCGAAGGAGCGTACGCCGATGACCGGGTTGGCCGGGTTGACGTTGACGTCCGCGTCCGGCGCGTAGTTCTGGTTGATGCCGAGCGCGGCCAGCTCGGCCCCGGCGATCCGGCCGGCCGTGCGCGCGTCGGAGCGCGAGCCGCCCGCGCCCAGCGCCATCGCGCCGGGCATCAGGGTGGCGGGCTCACCGACGCGGCAGACGATCCCGTGCTCCTGGTCCGTGGAGACGAGGAGCGGCAGGGGAGTGGGCCCGGCGAGCCCGGCACGCTGGATGCCGTTGGACAGGTCGGCGATCTGGTGCGGGTCGCGGGTGTTGTGCGCCCAGGCGAAGTAGATGATGCCGCCGACGTGGTACGTGGAGATCAGCTCGGCCGCGGTGCGCACACCGATCTCGGCGAGGTTGGCGTCGATGTCCGCCTGGTCGGGTGCGGTGGCGGAGTGCCCGTACACCCGCATCACGAAGAGCTGGCCGACCTTCTCCTCCAGGCTCATCCGGGCGATGAGCCGCTTGAGGCGGCTGTCCGTGGAGGTGCCCGTGGATGCCTGGGCGGCCCCGGGAACGGCGGCGACGCCCGTCGCTGCCGCGGCGACGGTGGCCGCGGTGGCGGTGAGAAGAGTGCGTCTGGAGGTGCGGTGGTGCACGTGAGCTCCTTCCGGTGCTGAAAGAAACTTCCAAGAAGGTACGGATATATGGAAAGTAACTACCAGTCAAGAGGACCACCCGATAAAGGCAGTGACACGCGGGAGGACGGGTGGACATGCCCGGACATGGCCCACACCCGTGCCGTGCGGCGGGGAGTCGTGTCCCCCACGACGGCTACGTCAGGCCCGCCCCCGCGCCGTGACCCTGAAGTGCCGCCACCGCAGCGGTGATCGCCGGTCGCCGCGCCGCCTCCGTACGCCACAGCGCGTACAGCCGCCGCACCGGTACGGGATCCAGCCGCACCTCCACCACGCCGGGCGGGAGCGGCCCCCGCCCCAGCCGCGGAATCATCGCCACACCGAGTCCCGCGGCGACCAGGGCCAGCTGGGTGTGGTTCTCCTCTGCCCGGTGGCGGATGTCCGGCTCGTACCCCGCCGCCCGCAACGTCCGTACGAGCCAGTCGTGGCACACCGTGCCGGGCGGCTGGCACACCCAGCGCTCCTTGGCCAGCTCCTCGCGCCGCACCGCGGTCCGACCGGTGAGCGCGTGCCCCTCCGGCACCAGCAGGTCGCACCGGTCGTCGCCGATGACCGCCTGCGCCACCCCCTCCGGTGCGGGAAGCGGCGCGATGTCCCAGTCGTGTGCCACGGCGAGATCGATCACGCCCTTCGCCACCAGGTCGACCGAGAGGTGCGGGTCGACCTCGGTGAGCCGGGCGTCCAGCGACGGGTGCTCCTGCTGCAGCTGCGCCAGTACACCGGGCAGCAGCCCCCGCGCCGCGGACGCGAACGCGCCGATCGACAGCCGCCCCGCCGGCCGCCCCCTGCGCTCCTCCAACGTCGTCTCGGCCTGCTCCACGATGGCCAGCAACTGCTGTGCCGTGGCCGCGAGATGGAGCGCGTCCTCGGTGAGCGCCACCCCGCGCCCGCGCCGCTCGAGAAGAGTCGTCCTGGTCTCGCGTTCCAGCTTGGTGATCTGCTGGGAGACCGCCGAGGCCGTGTAGCCGAGCGCCGCGGCCGCGCCCGCGACGGAGCCGTGGACGGAGACGGCGTGCAGGGCGCGCAGCCGGGACAGATCGAGCACGGGACCCTCCCGGGAGCAAAGCGTGAGCAGCGCTTAATCCAACCATGAAGAAATCCGCGCTGGTGCTACACGGTCCCCGCAGCCGATCCTCGGTGCATGCGTCCCCTCCACATCGCCCTGGCCGCGCTCGTCGCCGCCGTCTGGGGTGTGAACTTCGTCGTCATCGAGGTCGGCCTCGCCCACTTCCCGCCCCTGCTCTTCTCCGCCCTGCGCTTCCTCGTCGCCGCACTGCCCGCCGTGTTCCTCGTCGGACGGCCCACCGTCGCGTGGAAGTGGATCATCGGCGTGGGCCTCGTCCTCGGGGTGGCCAAGTTCGGGCTGCTCTTCATCGGCATGGACCGGGGGATGCCCGCCGGGCTCTCCTCCCTCGTCCTCCAGGTCCAGGCGGTCTTCACCGCCCTGTTCGCGGCCCTGGCGCTCGGCGAACGGCCGGGCAGGGTACGGGTACTGGGGATGGGCGTGGCCCTCGCGGGCATCGGGGTCGCGGCCGTCGACGAGGGGGCGGGCGGGCCCGTGCTCGCCTTCGTCCTGGTCGTGGCGGCGGCAGCCTGCTGGGGTGTGTCGAACGTCCTCACCCGCAAGGCCGCCCCGTCGGACTCCCTCAACTTCATGGTGTGGGTGTCGACAGTGCCCGTACTGCCGCTGCTCGGCCTGTCCCTGCTCATCGAGGGACCGGACCGCGACGCCGAGGCCCTCGCGGCGCTCGACTGGAGCGGCGTCGGCATCATCGTCTACGTCGCCTGGATCACCACGGTCTTCGGCTTCGGGGCCTGGGGCTTCCTCCTCCGCCACCACCCGGCTTCGTCCGTGGCCCCGTTCACCCTGCTCGTGCCGGTCTTCGGGATGTCCTCCGCCGCACTGTTCCTCGACGAGTCGGTGAGCCCGCTGCGATGGTGCGCGGCGGCGCTGCTGGTCGGCGGAGTGGCACTGACGTCCCTGGCAGGGCGGCGCGCGACGGCGTCGCAGGTGCCGGAGGCGCAGCCGGCACCGGTCTGACGGCTACTGCTTCGGTGCGCCCAGCCGCAGCAGGTACTCCCGCGCCGCGGTCAGCATCCCCGGCAGCTCCGGTGCGCCGGGGTGCCAGCGCTTCTCGTACTCCCAGCAGACCCAGCTGTCGGCATCCAGCGTGTCCAGGCAGGCCCGCAACGGCAGCACGCCGTCCCCGAGGGCCAGGGGCGCGGTGTCCTCGGCCGACGCGATGTCCTTCACCTGTACGTATCCCAGGTGCGGGGCGAGCACCGCATGGCTGGCCACGGGCTCCTCGCCCGCCAGCCAGGTGTGCATGATGTCCCAGATCGCGCCGATCTGCCCGTGCCCGACGGTCCCCACCACGCGGGCCACGTCGGCCCCGGCGCGGTGCGAGTCGTGTGTCTCCAGCAGGATCCGTACGCCCATGTCGGCGGCGTGCGGAGCCGCGGCGCCCAGCCGCCGGGCGGCGGTCGCGTCGGACTCGGCGGGATCCTGGCCGCCGCCGCCGGGGAACACGCGGACGTTCGCCGCCCCGAGGTCGCGGGCCAGCTCCACCAGCCCGGCGAGCTCGGCCAGCACCGGCTCGTCGTCACCCTCGGCGGCGATCCGTACGTACCCGGCGAGGGTCAGGATCTCGACCCCGCCGTTCTTGAACTCCTCGACCACGGAGGCCCGTTCGAGCGGCGTGAGCCCCGTGTGCACGGGCTCCTCGGGGTGGGTGCGCAGCTCCACGCCCTGGTACCCGTGCCCGGCGGCGAGCCGTACCACCTCGGCCACGGGCAGCCCCGGCACCCCGAGGGTCGAAAAAGCGAGCTTCACGATGTAGTCCTTCCGTCGATGCCGGGCTGATCGGTACCCCCGTTTCCGCGAGGGAATCCTCACCCCACCCGCGGCGGCGCCGTCGAGCCGCGGACCATCAGCTCCGCCGAAATCGTCGCTATGCCCCCGGCCGGCGGCTTCTCCTTGCCCATCGCCAGCCGGCCCGCACGTGCCCCGGCCTCGAACAGCGGCAGCCGTACGGTCGTCAGTGCCGGTACCGCGTCCACCGAGAACGGCAGGTCGTCGAAGCCCGCCACCGAGACGTCCTCGGGGATGCGGAGCCCGCGGTCCCGGATCGCCGCACCGGCACCCAGTGCCACGGTGTCGTTGGCGGCGACGACGGCCGTCACATCCGGTTCCCTGCGCAGGAGTTCGAGCGTGGCTTCGTAGCCGG
The DNA here is from genome assembly GCF_042796085.1 of Streptomyces sp. NPDC056452. Lineage (NCBI taxonomy): Bacteria > Bacillati > Actinomycetota > Actinomycetes > Kitasatosporales > Streptomycetaceae > Streptomyces > Streptomyces sp. NPDC056452. Next base: position 123,542 of record NZ_JBHTRI010000016.1, on the reverse strand, counting down.
ACCGGCGGTCGTACGGGCCGTGGACGGTGAGCCGCTCCTCGTCCCCGTACAGCCCCGCCGCCTTCATCGCCTCGCGGTGGCCCTCCAGGCGGTGCCGTGTGGTGGTGCGCTCCAGGGGCCCCGCGACGTACCCGATGCGCCGGTGGCCGAGGGAGACGAGGTGCTCGGTGAGCCTCCGGCCGCCGCCCCGGTTGTCGAAGGCGAGTGAGGCCACGACCGCGTCGGTGTCCGGCAGCGGCGGCCGCCCGCAGAACACGATGCGGGTACCGGCGTCCGCGAGCTTCGCCAGCTTGACGGCCATCGCGGCCTGGTGGGCCGGGTCCTCCAGGGCGCCACCGGTCAGGACGACCGCTGCGGCGCGCTGGCGCTGGAGCAGGGTCAGGTAGGTGAGTTCACGCTCGGGGGAGCCGCCGGTGTTGCAGACGACGGCGAGCTTCTCGCCGCCCCCGCGGCCCGATCCGTCGCCGGGTCCGCCGATCTCGGTCTGCGCGGCCCCCGCCATGATCCCGAAGAAGGGGTCGGCGATGTCGTTGACCAGGATCCCGACCAGGTCGGACGTCGAGGCGGCGAGCGAACTGGCGGGGCCGTTCAGTACGTAGTCGAGGTCGTCGACCGCACGCAGGACCCGCTCCCGGGTGGACGCGGCCACCGGGTAGTTGCCGTTCAGCACGCGGGACACGGTGGCCGGGGACACCCGGGCGCGAGCCGCCACGTCCGCCAGGGTGACTGTCATCGCTCTCCTCCGAGGAGTTGTGGCGCGGCCCCTCTTGTCCGGGCCGCTGTCGGCAGGCTAGCGTCATACCAAATAGAAAGCGCTTGCTACGGCTTTATGGAGGGAACTTCGTGACACGCAGGACAGTGCGCATCGCCATGAACGGCGTCACGGGTCGCATGGGATACCGGCAGCACCTGGTGCGCTCGATCCTCGCGATCCGCGAGCAGGGCGGCCTCGACCTCGGCGACGGCGAGGTGCTGTGGCCCGAGCCCGTCCTCGTCGGCCGCCGCGCCCACGCGCTGGAGGCACTCGCCGCACAGCACGGCCTGACCGAGTGGTCGACCGATCTGGACGCGGTACTCGCCGACGAATCGATCGACATCTACTTCGACGCCCAGGTCACCTCGGCCCGCGTCGAGGCGATCAAGAAGGCGATCGCCGCGGGCAAGCACATCTACACCGAGAAGCCCACCGCCACGGATGTCGAGGGCGCCCTGGACCTGGCTCGCCTCGCCCGCGACGCCGGAATCAAGCACGGCGTCGTCCAGGACAAGATCTTCCTGCCGGGCCTGCTGAAGCTGAAGCGCCTCATCGACGGCGGCTTCTTCGGCGAGATCCTCTCCGTGCGCGGCGAGTTCGGCTACTGGGTGTTCGAAGGCGACTGGCAGGAGGCCCAGCGGCCGTCCTGGAACTACCGCGCGGAGGACGGCGGCGGCATCGTCGTCGACATGTTCCCGCACTGGGAGTACGTCCTGCACGAGCTGTTCGGCCAGGTCACGAGCGTATCCGCGCATGTGCAGACACACATTCCGCAGCGCTGGGACGAGCAGGGCAAGCCCTACGCCGCCACCGCCGACGACGCCGCGTACGGCACCTTCCAGCTGGCGAGCGGCGCCGTCGCCCAGATCAACTCCTCCTGGACGGTCCGCGTCAACCGCGACGAGCTCGTCGAGTTCCAGGTCGACGGCACCCACGGCTCCGCCGTCGCCGGACTGCGCAACTGCCGCGTCCAGCACCGCTCGGCCACCCCGAAGCCGGTCTGGAACCCCGACCTCCCGGTCACCGAGCCGTTCCGCGACCAGTGGCAGGAAGTCCCCGACAACGCCGTCTTCGACAACGGCTTCAAGGCCCAGTGGGAGCTCTTCCTGCGCCACATCGTCCTCGACGAGCCCTACACCTGGGACCTGATGGCCGGTGCCCGCGGTGTCCAGCTCGCCGAGCTCGGCCTCAAGTCGTCCGCCGAGGGCCGCCGCTTCGACGTGCCGGAGCTGAACCTGTGACCATCCACCTCCCGCAGGGCCCGTACGAGCCGCGCACCACCCCGCTCGACCTCGCACCGGGCGGCGCGGCGCTCGCCTCCCGTACGGTCTTCTCGGCCGCCCACGTCGTCGCCGACCCGTACGCCGACGTCAGCCCGGACGCTCCCGCCGTCGTCGACTGGGACGCCACCCTCGCCTTCCGCCGCCACCTCTGGTCGCACGGCCTGGGCGTCGCCGAAGCGATGGACACCGCGCAGCGCGGCATGGGCCTGGACTGGGCGGGCGCCGCGGAACTGATCCGCCGGTCCTCCGCCGAGGCGAAGTCGGTCGGCGGCAGGATCGCCTGCGGCGTCGGCACCGACCAGCTCACCGGCCCCGCGACGCTCGCAGAGGTGCGTGCGGCCTACGAGGAGCAACTGGCCCTCGTCGAGGAGAGCGGCGCCCAGGCCATCCTGATGGCCTCCCGCGCCCTCACCGCCGCGGCGAAGGGCCCCGAGGACTACCTGGAGACGTACGCCCATCTCCTGCGCCAGGCCACGGAACCGGTCGTCCTGCACTGGCTGGGCCCGATGTTCGACCCCGCGCTGGAGGGCTACTGGGGCTCCCCGGACCTCGACGCGGCCACGGACACCTTCCTGAAGGTCATCGCCGAACACCCGGACAAGGTCGACGGCATCAAGATCTCGCTCCTGGACGCCGAGCGCGAGATCGACGTCCGGCGCCGACTCCCCGGTGGGGTGCGCTGCTACACCGGCGACGACTTCAACTACCCCGAGCTGATCGCCGGCGACGACCGGGGCTTCAGCCACGCGCTGCTCGGAATCTTCGACCCGCTGGGCCCTCTGGCCGCCCATGCGGTACGGGTCCTGGACACCGGGGACGTCGAGGGCTTCCGCGCCCTCCTCGACCCGACGGTCGAGCTGTCCCGCCACCTCTTCGAGGCCCCGACCCGCTACTACAAGACGGGCGTGGTCTTCCTCGCCTGGCTGGCGGGCCACCAGGACCACTTCACGATGGTCGGCGGCCTGCAGTCCGCACGCTCGCTGCCGCACCTGGCGACGGCGTACGAACTCGCCGACCGCCTCGGCCTGTTCCCCGACCCGGAGCTGGCCGAAACCCGGATGCGCGCCTTGCTGGCCGTCCACGGAGGAGCACGATGAGCACCGCCCTTTCCCGCCTCTCCATCAACCAGGAGACCATCAAGCAGTGGTCCCTGCCCGAGCTCACCGAGGGCTGCGTCAAGGCGGGCATCGGACAGGTCGGCCTGTGGCGGGCCCCCGTGCAGGAGTACGGAGTCGAGCGCGCCGCACAGCTGGTGAAGGACGCGGGCCTCACCGTCACCAGCCTCTGCCGGGGCGGCTTCCTCACCGCGGTCGACCCCGCCGAGCAGGCCCGCGCCCTGGACGACAACCGGGCGGCGGTCGACGAGGCCGCGGCCCTGTCCACCGACACCCTGGTCCTGGTCTCCGGCGGGCTCCCGTCCGGAGAGAAGGACCTGTACGCCGCCCGGGAGCGGATCGCCGACGCGCTGGGCGAGTTGGGCCCGTACGCGCAGGAGCGGGGCGTACGTCTGGCGATCGAGCCGCTGCACCCGATGTTCGCCTCGGACCGCTGCGTCGTCTCCACCCTGTCCCAGGCCCTCGACCTCGCGGAGCGCTTTCCGGCCGAGCAGGTCGGCGTGGTCGTCGACGCGTACCACATCTGGTGGGACGACCAGGCTCCCGCACAGATCGCCCGGGCGGGCGCGGGCGGCCGGATCCACTCCTTCCAGCTGGCCGACTGGATCACTCCGCTTCCGGCGGGCGTCCTGGTGGGCCGGGGCCAACTGGGCGACGGGTGCGTGGACTTCAGGGCCATGCGCCGGCAGGTAGAGGCCACCGGCTTCGACGGCCCGATCGAGGTCGAGATCTTCAACGAGGACCTGTGGGCGCGTGACGGCGCCGAGGTACTGGCCGAGGTCGCGTCCCGCTACCTGGAACATGCCTGCTGAGAGCGTGTCCGGCGAACCTTGGTAAAGAGAACGTCAAGGCGTGCAACCTTTACGCACCTTCCCCGGTCGTACTCAGCGTCGGGACTTCCGGGGAGGGGTCCGGGGGGATCGGGAAGACCCGACGGAGGGGGAAAGCGAGGGGGGTCCGGCCTGGTGGCCGGGCCCCATTCCGCTTCTCCGGAACGCCGGCCGGTCTAGCCGGCTTTCCTGAACAGCCCCGCCCAGAGGAACTCCTCCCCGAAACAAGGGGAGTCGGCCGGTTCGTCCCGCATCCGGCGCAGCTCGACCTCCGTCAGTTCGGAGAAGATCCAGCGCAGCGACTCCGGCGTGTAGGCGAGCCCGCCCTGGAGTCCCGCCTCGCGGTAGAAGTCCGCGTCCGGCAGCTCGGAGCCCATCGCACCCGAGGCGAAGCAGGTGAGGGACAGGTGCCCGCCGGGGGCGAGGACACGATCCACGAACGCGAGGTAGCTGACGCGGCGGTGGGGCGGCAGGTGGTGGAAGCAGCCGGAGTCGTGGACGAGGTCGTACGGCCCGGCCGGCGCGTCCTCGGCAAAGGCGTCTCCGCAGTGGAAGCGGATGTCCGCCCCGGCCTCGCGGGCCCGCTCCCCGGCCCAGGCGATGGCCTCGGGCGACAGATCGACCGCGTCCACCTCGAAGCCCCGCGAAGCGAGGTGCAGCGCGTTGCGCCCCGGCCCGCAGCCGAGGTCGAGCGCGCGGCCCGGAGCGATCAGGCCCCGGTCGAGGTACGAGACGAGGCTCTCGTCCGGCTTCGCCACGAAGAACGGCACGGGCTTCGACCGGTCCGCGTAGAACCCGTCCCACCATGCGCCCGCCCCGCCGGTCCACCGGTCGGCCTCTGGCGCGAACAGGCTGTCCATGAGCTTCAGTACGTCTTCCACCGAGCGTATGTTCCGGTCCATCCGGACCCCCTTCCCGAGGCCCCAATTCTAGGCGGAGTTGTGGCATCACCCCAGGTCAAAGCCGCTTTGCGGCCAGCCCACGCGGGCCGCAGCGCGCCTTTCGCAAGAGGGCCGGGCGGCAGGGGTACGGGAAGGGCGGGAGCGCTCCGAGCGGTCCGCCCGAGGGCCTGGACGGGGCACTGGGCGGGGCGCCCGGAGGTGTTTCTCGAACAATTCCTGATGCCGTGCCGGCCGTGCCGGGCTCAGTCGAAGAGGTCGATCAGCCCGTTCACCCAGATCGCCACGAAGGCGGCCACGAGGAGGAACGTCCCCGCACACCCCGCGACACGGCGCACGCCGCCCGTGTCCGGCTCCTCCTCCTCGCCGGTGAAGGTGTCCCAGTCGACGGCACGGCCCAGCGACTCCGCGCAGGCGACACGGACAGCGGTCAACTGCGCTTCGGCGAAAGCGGATCCGGCCAGCGACTCATGCCCCCGCCAGGCCAGTGCGCGCATGCGCCGGGCAGGCAGGACGTACCGGTCCTCGAAGGCGGCCGTCTCGACCGGATCGCGGTCCTCCTCCAGGTACATCCACCGTCCCGCCTGCTCCGGTTCGCCGTACAGCCGGTAGATCTCCGCCAGCCGCCGGCGCACCTCAGCACTCGCGGGGTAGGCCTGGACGAGCCCGCGAAGCCGGGTGCGGGCCATGGGTATGCGTCCGGCGGCGAGGTCGGCGTCCGCGCGCGCCAGTGTGTCGGTCAGTGCCATGCGCACATCATCGGCCACCGGGCGTGGTCCGCCGAACGGTCATCCCTCCTCCGGCCGCCCGGAGGAGTGCGACCGGCCCCGTCCGGCTGTCGGCGCCGACCGGTAACGTCGTCGTATGTCCAACATGGCTGTCCTCGAAGGTGTCCTGGAGAGGATCACGTACGCCAACGAGGAGAACGGGTACACGGTCGCGCGCGTCGACACCGGGCGCGGAGCCAACGACCTGCTCACCGTCGTCGGTTCGCTGCTCGGTGCGCAGCCCGGCGAATCACTGCGCATGGAGGGCCGTTGGGGCTCCCATCCGCAGTTCGGGAAACAGTTCACCGTCGAGAACTACACGACGATCCTCCCCGCCACGATCCAGGGCATCCGCCGCTACCTCGGCTCCGGCCTGATCAAGGGCATCGGACCGGTCATGGCCGACCGCATCACCACGCACTTCGGCGTCGACACCCTGGACATCATCGAGCAGCAGCCCAAGAGGCTCGTCGAGGTGCCCGGCCTCGGCCCGAAGCGGACGAAGATGATCGCCGCGGCCTGGGAGGAACAGAAGGCGATCAAGGAGGTCATGGTCTTCCTCCAGACCGTGGGCGTCTCGACCTCCATCGCCGTCCGTATCTACAAGAAGTACGGGGACGCCTCGATCTCCGTCGTGAAGAACCAGCCCTACCGGCTGGCCGCCGACGTCTGGGGCATCGGGTTCCTCACCGCCGACCGCATCGCCCAGGCCGTCGGCATTCCGCACGACAGCCCGGAGCGGGTCAAGGCCGGGCTCCAGTACGCGCTGTCGCAGTCCACGGACCAGGGGCACTGCTTCCTGCCCGAGGAGCGGCTCATCGCGGACGGGGTGAAGCTCCTCCAGGTGGACACGGGGCTCGTCATCGACTGCCTGGCCGAGCTCGCCGAGGACCCGGAGGGCGTCGTACGGGAGAAGGTGCCGGGCCCCGAGGACGGGGTGCCCGTCACCGCCGTGTACCTGGTGCCCTTCCACCGTGCCGAGATCTCCCTCGCCGCCCAGGTGCAGCGCCTGCTGCGTACGCCGGAGGACCGGATGCCGGCCTTCCAGGACGTGGACTGGGAGAAGGCGCTGGCCTGGCTCGCGCAGCGCACGGGGGCCACTCTGGCACCCGAGCAGGAGGCGGCCGTGCGGCTCGCGCTCAGCCGGAAGGTGGCCGTCCTCACCGGCGGTCCCGGCTGCGGCAAGTCGTTCACGGTCCGGTCGGTCGTCGAGCTGGCCCGCGCCAAGAACGCGAAGGTGGTGCTGGCCGCACCCACCGGGCGGGCGGCGAAGCGGCTCTCGGAGCTGACGGGCGCCGAGGCGTCCACCGTGCACCGGCTGCTGGAGCTGAAGCCTGGCGGGGACGCCGCGTACGACCGCGACCGGCCGCTGGACGCCGACCTGGTCGTCGTCGACGAGGCCTCGATGCTCGATCTGCTGCTGGCCAACAAACTCGTGAAGGCGGTGGCACCCGGTGCCCATCTCCTGCTGGTGGGCGATGTCGACCAGCTGCCCTCGGTCGGCGCGGGGGAGGTGCTGCGGGATCTGCTCGCCGAGGGCGGCCCGGTGCCGGCTGTCCGCCTGACCACGATCTTCCGCCAGGCCCAGCAGTCCGGCGTCGTCACCAACGCCCACCGGATCAATTCGGGAGTGCCCCCGCTGACCGAGGGGCTGAGCGACTTCTTCCTCTTCGTTGAGGACGAGACGGAGGACGCCGGAGTGCTGGCCGTGGACGTTGCGGCCCGCCGCATCCCCGCCAAGTTCGGTCTGAACCCCCGCCGTGACGTGCAGGTTCTCGCCCCGATGCACCGCGGCCCCGCGGGTGCGGGCCATCTCAACGGGCTGCTCCAGCAGGCCATCACCCCCGGCCGCCCCGATCTGCCCGAGAAGCGGTTCGGCGGCCGGGTCTTCCGGGTCGGCGACAAGGTCACCCAGATCCGCAACAACTACGACAAGGGGGAGAACGGCGTCTTCAACGGCACGGTCGGCGTCGTCACCGCCCTCGACGTCGACGAGCAGAAGCTGACGGTCCTCACGGACGAGGACGAGGAGATTCCGTACGATTTCGATGAGCTCGACGAGCTCGCCCACGCCTACGCGATGACGATCCACCGCTCCCAGGGCAGCGAGTACCCGGCGGTCGTCATCCCCGTGACCACCAGTGCCTGGATGATGCTGCAGAGGAATCTGCTGTACACGGCGGTGACACGGGCCAAGAAGCTTGTCGTACTGGTCGGTTCACGCAAGGCCATCGGCCAGGCGGTCCGCACGGTTTCCGCAGGCAGGCGCTGTACGGGGCTGGATTTCCGGCTCCGCGGGGTACCCGTCGCAGACTTCGCGGAAAAATGATCGATCAAAACGGTGGGAAACATCACGGAGGCCTTCCGGAACCGGTTTCCAGGGGGCAGGATGAGTAAGTTGGCGGCACTCAGTGCCGTCAGTAGGTCCAATGGACGACCCCGAGTGCACTCTCCTGAGCCAAATGGGGGAGGGTGGAGACAGTCAGGGCACCTCGAAGAAGAGGCACTACGTCGGTGAGGGATGACGTGAGCGACAACTCTGTAGTACTGCGGTACGGCGATGACGAGTACACCTACCCGGTGATCGACAGCACCGTCGGCGACAAGGGCTTCGACATCGGGAAGCTCCGGGCCAATACGGGCCTGGTCACGCTGGACAGCGGATACGGCAATACGGCCGCGTATAAATCCGCCATCACCTACCTCGACGGCGAGCAGGGCATTCTGCGGTACCGCGGATACCCGATCGAGCAGCTCGCGGAGAGCTCGACGTTCATCGAGGTCGCCTACACGCTGATCAACGGTGAGCTTCCGAAGGTCGACGAGCTGTCGGACTTCAAGAACGAGATCACCCAGCACACGCTGCTGCACGAGGACGTCAAGCGGTTCTTCGACGGCTTCCCGCGCGACGCCCACCCGATGGCCATGCTGTCCTCGGTCGTCAGCGCGCTGTCCACGTTCTACCAGGACAGCCACAACCCGTTCGACGAGGAGCAGCGCCACCTCTCGACGATCCGGCTGCTGGCCAAGCTCCCGACGATCGCGGCGTACGCGTACAAGAAGTCGATCGGTCACCCGTTCGTCTACCCGCGCAACGACCTCGGCTACGTCGAGAACTTCCTGCGCATGACCTTCTCGGTCCCCGCCCAGGAGTACGTGCCGGACCCGGTCGTCGTCTCGGCGCTGGAGAAGCTGCTCATCCTGCACGCGGACCACGAGCAGAACTGTTCGACCTCCACCGTGCGTCTGGTCGGCTCCTCGCAGGCGAACATGTTCGCCTCGATCTCCGCCGGCATCTCGGCCCTGTGGGGCCCGCTGCACGGTGGCGCCAACCAGTCGGTGCTGGAGATGCTCGAGGGCATCCAGGCCAACGGCGGCGACGTCGACTCCTTCATCCGCAAGGTGAAGAACAAGGAGGACGGCGTCCGGCTGATGGGCTTCGGCCACCGCGTCTACAAGTCCTTCGACCCCCGCGCCACGATCATCAAGGCCGCGGCGCACGACGTGCTCTCCTCGCTCGGCAAGTCCGACGAGCTGCTCGACATCGCGCTCAAGCTGGAGGAGCACGCGCTCTCCGACGAGTACTTCGTCTCGCGCAACCTCTACCCCAACGTGGACTTCTACACGGGTCTGATCTACCGGGCCATGGGCTTCCCGAGCGAGATGTTCACCGTGCTCTTCGCGATCGGCCGGCTCCCCGGCTGGATCGCCCAGTGGCACGAGATGATCAAGGAGCCGGGATCCCGTATCGGCCGCCCGCGCCAGATCTACACCGGCGAGGTCCTGCGCGACTTCGTCCCGGTCGAGAGTCGCTGAATCCGGCTCCCGCACCTGCTGCAGTACCCGGCCGCATCGGCCGACTGCCTTCGCCCCGCGTGCCGCGCTCGCTGATCAGAGCGCGGTGTCCGGGGCGTTTCGGCGTTCCGGGGCCCTTGCGACGGCGCCGCGAGGCCGTCCGGGTGCGAGAAACGCCCTGCCGCCGATCCCCCCACGGGTCGACGGACAGGGCGCTTCCCATATCCCGGAGCGGATTCCCCCCACGGGATCCGGCCGGGCGTCTGCAGGGAGCCGAGGCTCCCGTTGTTCTGCCGGTGGTGCGTATTCAGTTCGGTCCTGCAGTGCGGTCTGCCGGGGTACGTACGAACGGGAGGGCCGCTCAAAGCTCCCCGGTGCACGTGCCCCGGCCAACGCTTGCCAGGAGCGTCCCCCAAGACACTCCATCGGACGTCCCCCAAGACATCCTTGGCATCGCACTCTTAGACTCACCAACCCATCAGATGGTTACCCTCGAATCGGTGTGATCTAAGTCTCTTTGTGGAAATTACGTGAAGGAGCGCAACCGCAGACTGTTCGTCACGACGAAGACCGACGAAAACGCCATTGCCGCACCCGCGATCATGGGGCTGAGCAGCCCGAACGCAGCCAGAGGCAGCGCGGCAACGTTGTAGCCGAAGGCCCAGACGAGGTTGCTTCTGATGGTCGACAGCGTACGCCGTGACAGCCGGATGGCGTCAGCGGCCACCTTAATATCTCCACGAACGAGTGTGAGGTCGCCCGCCTCGATCGCCGCATCCGTCCCGGTACCCATCGACAGACCCAGATCGGCCACGGCGAGCGCGGCGGCGTCGTTGACCCCGTCACCGACCATGGCGACGGAACGCCCCTCCGCCTGGAGGCGCCGGACGACCTCCACCTTGTCCTGCGGCATGACCTCCGCATGGACCTCGTCGATCCCGACCGCGCGTGCCACGGCGTCCGCGACGGCACGGTTGTCACCGGTCAGCAGAATCGGCCGGAGCCCCAGGGCGCGCAGCTCCGCGACGGCCGCGGCACTGCTCTCCTTCACCGCGTCGGCGACCTCCAGCACGCCCCGCGCCTCGCCGTCCCAGGCGACGGCCACTGCCGTACGGCCCTGGCTCGCGGCGTCCGCCATGGCGTCGGCCAGCGGCTGTGTGAGTGCGATCCCGGCGTCGGCGAGCAGCCTCGGGCGGCCCGCCAGCACCTGGTGTCCTTCGACGGTGCCGCGTGCCCCGAGGCCGGGGATGCCGGTGAAGGACTCGGGGGAGGGGAGGGGGGCCTCGGTGCGTTCGGCCGCTCCGGCGGCGATGGCCTGCGCGATGGGGTGTTCGGAGGCGTGTTCGAGCGCGCCCGCAAGGCGGAGGACGTCGGCCTCGGTCGTGCCTGCCGCGGTGTGGACGCGCCCGAGGGTCATCCGGCCGGTGGTGACGGTGCCGGTCTTGTCGAGGACGATCGTGTCGACGCGACGGGTCGTCTCCAGCACCTCGGGGCCCTTGATGAGGATGCCGAGCTGGGCGCCGCGCCCGGTGCCGACCATGAGGGCGGTGGGCGTGGCGAGCCCCAGGGCGCAGGGGCAGGCGATGATGAGGACGGCGACGGCCGCGGTGAACGACGCGGTGATGTCGTCGGTGGCGAGCAGCCAGGCGACGAGGGTGCCCAGGGCGATCAGCAGGACGACCGGGACGAAGACTGCCGAGATCCGGTCGGCGAGGCGCTGGGCCGCCGCCTTGCCGTTCTGGGCGTCCTCGACGAGCCTGGCGATCCGGGCCAGCTGGGTGTCCGCGCCGACGCGGGTGGCTTCGACCACGAGCCGTCCGGACACATTCAGCGTGGCCCCGGCCACGGAGTCGCCCGTGGCGGTGTCCACCGGTACCGACTCACCGGTGAGCATGGAGGCGTCGACGGCGGAGAAGCCTTCGACGACGGTGCCGTCCGTGGCGATCTTCTCTCCGGGGCGGACGACGAAGCGGTCGCCCACGGCGAGCCGGCCGACCGGGACGCGTACCTCCGTACCTCCGCGCAGGACCGTCACGTCCTTCGCGCCCAGGTGCATCAGTGCACGCAGGGCGGAACCCGCAGCGCGCTTGGACCGTGCCTCCAGGTAGCGCCCCAGCAGGATGAACCCGATGACTCCGGACGCCACCTCCAGGTAGATCGTGGAGGCGGGGTCGGAGCGGGAGACGGTGGCGTCGAACCCGTGCCGCATGTCCGGCATGCCCGCGTCGCCGAAGAACAGCGCCCACAGCGACCAGCCGAACGCCGCGAGGGTGCCCACCGACACCAGGGTGTCCATCGTCGCGGCACCGTGCCGGAGGTTGGTCCAGGTGGCGCGGTGGAAGGGCAGCCCGCCCCAGACGACGACCGGGGCGGCGAGGGTGAGGGAGAGCCACTGCCAGTTGTCGAACTGGAGCGCGGGAACCATGGCCATCAGGACGACCGGTACGGCGAGCGTCGCCGAGACCAGCAGGCGCCGGCGGAGCGCGGCGAGAGCTTCGGCGGCCGTACGGTCGGCCGCGTCCTGGGAGCTTTCGTCCTCCCGGTCCGGCGCCCCTGCTGCCGGGCCCTGCGCGGCTGCTGTCGTCTCCCCGTCGGGCGAGGCTTCCCCGTCCCGCGCGTGTTCGTCGTCCTGCGCGTGTTCCCCGCCCCGGGAGCCGGGGGCGGCCGGAGGTGCGGGAGGCGGCTCGGGGGCCGGGCGGGGTACGGGCTGCGCCGTGTAGCCCGTCTTCTCGACCGTGGCGACGAGGTCGTCGAGCGCGGTTCCGGCGCCGAAGGTAACGCGGGCCTTCTCCGTCGCGTAGTTGACCGTGGCGGTGACACCGTCCATCCGGTTGAGCTTCTTCTCGACGCGGGCCGCGCAGGAGGCGCAGGTCATCCCGCCGATCGTGAGCTCGGCCTCGGAGGTCTCCGCGGCCGGCGCCGCGGCTGCTGTGGTGCTCGCCATGTCCGGACTCCTGGGTAAAGCAGGTCGGGCCGCTCCCTACCAGTATCTGCCGCATCTGGTGAGGGAATCGGCCCGAGGGAAATCGGTGCGTGGTGCGGTCCGGTGGAGGACCTGTTCCAAGGATGCCGCAGGCCGCTCGGGCCCCGGATCGCTCAGGCCAGGCCCACGAGCTCGTAGCCCGCCTCGTCGACGGCGGCGCGCACCGCGTCCTCGGTCAGCGGGGCCCTGGAGGCGATGGTCACCCGGCCGGTGGAGGCCTCGGCCTTCACCGAGCTGACCCCCTCGATCCCGGAGATCTCCTCGGAGACGGCTCCTTCGCAGTGACCGCAGGTCATGCCCTTCACCTCGTACACGGTGGTGACGCCGCCCACCTGGACGTCGGCCGCCCCGTCGTGGCAGGAACCGGTGGACGAGCAGCAGGAGCCGGCGGTCCGGGGGATCTCGGTCTCGGCGGTCATGACGTTCTCCTCTTCGCGAGCACACATGGACGTGGCGTGAGGGGACACCGGAAGGCCGGTTCGCCCCACCCATCCAGACTATACCCCTAGGGGGTATCAAATTCCTGCGGCGCCACCCCTGTGGGCCCCTCGCAGACCAGTGGATCCAGGTAGCGGTACATCACCGTCTTCAACTCCCCGATGTACGCCTCCCGTTCGTCTCCCTCGTGGGACATGATCAGGTCAAGTCCGGACTTGAAGAGGATGAAGGACATGGCGGCGATACGGGTGACCTGGTCGGCCTGGAGCTCCGGCAGGTAGGCGCCGATGAGCTGCTCGACCCTGGTGGTCATCGTGGCGTGCAGGATGTCGTGCTCCTGGGTGATCACGCCGGGGATCTCGGAGCCGTGGGTGAGGACGGCGAAGGCCGGGTTCTCGCAGTTGAAGGCGATCAGCGGGTCGAGGATCGCGTCCAGCATCCGGTCGAGGGGGAGCTCCATGTGGCTGGGGACGAACGCGGCGCCGTACGTCTCCCGCCAGCGGTGCATGAGCCGGTCGCCGAGCTCGACGGCGATGGCCTCCTTGTTGGGGAAGAACTGGTAGAGCGTGCCGGGCGAGACGCCGGCCTCGCGGGCGATGGCGTTGGTGCTGGCCCCGTAGTAGCCGCTGGTGCAGAAGACGCTCGCGGCGGCATCGAGCAGCTGGGCGATGCGGGCCTCTCCGCGTGCCTGGCGGCGGCGCGGCCGTGCGACTCCGGCTTCCTTGTCGCTCTGCGCGGGTGAGGTGGCCTCTCCGGCCCTGGCCTCCGACACGGTCAATCCCCAGCTTTCAAGACGCGGTTGACAAACACGAGCACTCGCTCGCATTCTTGGGAAACGCGAGCGCTGACTCGTGTTTGCCAGTGTAAGTGGCAACGACTGACCCATGCTGCCTCGTGCTGCCCGGGTCTGGGTGAAGGGGACACCGCACCATGTCCGAAGTCAACAGCCCGGAGCGTGTCGGGGGCTGGACCCGCTTCGTCACCGCACGGCCACGGCTGGCGCTGCTGGCCGCCCTGGTCATCACGGCGCTCGCCGTGTTCGCGGGAAGCGGTGTGGCCGACCGGATGGGCAGCGGCGGCTGGGAGGACCCGGACGCCGAGTCGACCTACACGACCCAGGTACTGGAGCGCGAGTTCCCCGCTTCGCAGCCCAATCTGCTGCTGCTCGTCGACAGCGGCAGTGCCTCTGTCGACGATCCCGCGGTGGCCGCGGAGGCCGCCCGGCTCACCGAGCGGCTGGCCGCCGAGAAGGGGATCACCGGCGTCGGCTCGTACTGGCGGAGCGCGTCCCCCGCCCTGCGCTCCGAGGACGGCCACGAAGCGATCGTCGCCGCGCGGATCGAGGGTGACGAGAAGGCCGCCGGCGAGATCCTCGACCGCATAGCGCCCGCTTTCCGGGGTGAGCACGGCCCGGTGGAGGTCTCCGTCGGCGGTCCCGTCGCCGTACGGCACGAAATGCAGACGATCATCCAGGACGACCTGCTGCGGGCCGAGCTCATCGCCCTGCCGGTGACGCTGGTGCTGCTGGTCATGGTCTTCGGCAGCGCGATCGCGGCCCTGCTGCCGCTCGCTGTCGGAATCGTCGCGATCCTGGGAACGAACGCTGTGCTGCGGGGCATCACCGAGTTCACCGACGTCTCGGTGTTCGCCCAGAACCTCACCACGGCTCTCGGCCTCGGACTCGCCATCGACTATGCCCTGTTCATCGTGCGCCGGTTCCGCGAGGAGCTGGCCGCAGGGGCGGACACCCGTACGGCCATCGGCACCACACTGCGCACAGCGGGACGCACGGTGCTCTTCTCCGCCCTGACGGTGGCGGTGTCGCTGGCGGCGATGATGGTCTTCCCGCAGTACTTCCTGCGTTCCTTCGCCTATGCGGGCATCGCCGTGGTGCTGCTCGCGGCAGCCGCGGCCCTGATCCTGCTGCCTGCCGCGCTGATGCTGCTCGGGCCCCGGGTCAACTCGCTGGACCTTCGCCGGCTCCTGCGGCGCCGCGCCAGGGGCAAGCAGGCCGGGGCGGACGCGGCAGAGGGGGCGAGCGGTGTGTCCGACGGCTCGGGCACGGGATGGGCACGCTTCGCGCTGCTGGTGATGCGCAGAGCACCGGTCTTCGCCGTCGTCACCACGGTCGGGCTCGTACTCCTGGGGCTGCCGTTCCTCGGGGTGAAGTTCGGTACGGCGGACGACCGCCAGCTGCCCGCGAGCGCCGAGTCCCGCGTCGTCCAGGAGCACATACGGGACGGCTTCCCCGGCAGTCCGGGCGGCGGCCTCGAACTGCTCGCCGAAGGCGCGGCGACGCCCGCCCAGTACGCCGACTTCCGCACCAGGATCGCCGCGCTCCCCGGAGTGCAGCGGGTGGACGGCCCGGTCACGGGAGACGGCTCCGCGTACTTCGCCGTGCTGCCCGACGGGGAGTCCGTCGGGCAGGGCGCCCAGCAGCTCGTCCAGGATCTCCGGGCCGAGCCCGCACCGTTCGAGACCTCGGTGACCGGCACGGCAGCTGTCCTGGTCGACTCCAAGGACGCCATCGCCGACCGGCTGCCCTGGGCGGTGGGGATCATCGTCGTGGTGACCCTGCTGCTGGTCTTCCTGCTCACCGGCAGCGTGCTGATACCGATCCAGGCGGTGGTGCTCAACGCCCTGAGCCTGACCGCGATGTTCGGAGCGGTGGTCTGGGTCTTCCAGGACGGGAATCTGTCCGGGCTGCTCTCCTTCACCAGCACCGGTGACATAGAGACGACCCTGCCCGTGCTGATGTTCTGCGTCGCCTTCGGCCTCTCCATGGACTACGGCGTGTTCCTGCTCTCCCGGATCAAGGAGGAGTACGACCGCACCGGCGACCACGAACACTCGGTGACGTTCGGACTGCGGCACACGGGCGGGCTGATCACCGCCGCCGCAGTGATCCTGGCGGTGGTGATGGTGGCCATCGGCACCTCGCGGGTGACCAACACCAAGATGCTCGGGCTCGGTATCGCACTGGCCGTGCTGATGGACGCCATGGTGGTGCGCAGCCTCCTGGTGCCCGCGGTCATGAAGCTGATGGGCCGGGTCACCTGGTGGGCCCCCGCGCCGCTGCGCGCCTTCCACCGGAGGTTCGGGCTGAGCGAAGGGGAGCCCGCGCAGATGCCCGTCGAGGACCTTGCCGCCGAGGAGATACCCGGGACATCCCGGGCGGGGGACGAGGAGCGGGACAAGGTCACGGCCGAAGCGTAGATTCGCCGGACCCAGCAGGTGGGGCACGAGCGAAGGGCGGGGCCGATGCGGGCAGTGGTGTTCGAGGAGTTCGGACAGGAGGCCCGTGTCCAGGACCTCCCGGATCCCGCGCCTTCCGTCGGAGGAGTCGTGGTCCGGGTCGGGGCCACCGGGCTGTGCCGGAGCGACTGGCACGGCTGGATGGGCCATGACCCGGACATCGTCCTGCCCCATGTCCCCGGCCACGAACTGGCCGGGGTGGTCGAGGCGGTGGGCTCAGGTGTGCACAACTGGCGCCCCGGCGACCGGGTCACCGTTCCCTTCGTCTGCGCCTGCGGCCACTGCTCCGCCTGCGCGGCCGGCGCCCAGCAGGTCTGCGAGAGGCAGACCCAGCCGGGCTTCAGCCACTGGGGATCGTTCGCCGAGTACGTGGCGCTGGAACAGGCCGACGTCAACCTGGTCGCCGTGCCCGAGGGCATGCCGTTGGGTACGGCGGCGGGGCTCGGATGCCGGTTCGCCACGGCGTTCCGGGCCGTGGTCGGTCAGGGCCGGGTCTCCCCGGGGGAGTGGGTCGCCGTGCACGGGTGCGGCGGGGTCGGGCTGTCGGCCGTGATGATCGCGGTGGCGTGCGGAGCCAGGGTCGTGGCCGTCGATGTCTCGCCGCACGCCCTCGAACTGGCGCGGGCCTTCGGTGCGGCGGAGTGCGTGGACGCCTCCGCGTATCCCGTCGGCGCGGACGAGGCGGTACGCGAACTGACCGGCGGCGGTGCGCATCTCTCGCTCGACGCCCTGGGTTCCCCGGTCACCTGTGCCGCTTCGGTGCGGAGCCTGCGCCGGCAGGGCCGCCACGTCCAGGTCGGGCTGCTGCCGCCGGCCGCCGGGGACCCGGTCGTACCCATGGCGCGGGTCATCGGCCTGGAGCTGGAGATCCTCGGCAGCCACGGCATGGCCGCGCACGACTACCCGCCGATGATGGACATGGTCCGGGCAGGCACCCTGCGCCCCGACCTCCTGGTGACCTCCACCATCTCCCTGGACGCCGCCCCGGCGGCGCTGGCCGCCATGGGCGGAGCGCCGGGGGCGGGCGTGACGATCATCGAACCGGCACGGGAGGAGTGAGGCCTCAGCGGCCCCGGTTGCTGGGGCGGGAGGCGATCCAGGCGAGAACCGTGTCCACGTACCAGTAGGGCTTTCCGTGCTGGACATCGTCGGGCGGGGGGAGGAGTCCGTGTTTGCGGTACGAGCGGATGGTGTCGGGCTGGACCCGGATGTGCGCGGCAATGTCCTTGTACGACCAGAGCCTTCTGTCCGTCATGAATGACACCTCTCTGTACCTCCGTACTGCGCACCGCGGCGGCGGCGGGGGCCGTCGGGGGAGCCCCGGTGCGCACGCTGACGACCACTCAGCCTCTGTCCGGCCCAACGACGGGCCGGCGGGCTGGGCAGGGGGCGTCGCGCGCCTGTGACGCAAACCCAGCGGAACGGAGATATACGTGACGAAGAAGTGACTGCCGTGACGGAGGGGGATCCAGGGAGAGCGGGAGGGGTCAGGCGGAGGGCCGCGCGGGTCCGCAGCCACGGAGGAACTCGCGGGTGCGGCGGGCGATGGGGAGCGGCTTGTCGGGCGCACACGGGTACATGTCCTGCTCGACGATCGCGAACAGGTCGGTGCCCAGGGCGCGCGCGGCCTCCAGTACGGGCTCCAGCGCGGGTACCCCGCCCGGGGGCTCGCACATCACCCCGCGCGCCACTGCCGGACCGAACGGCACCTCGTTCGCCACGACATCGGCGAGGACCACCGGATCGACCTGCTTGAGGTGGAGGTAGCCGATCCGTTCGCCGTAGGTCTCGATGAGCTTGACGCTGTCCCCGCCGCAGTACGCGTAGTGCCCGGTGTCGAGGCAGAGCGAGACCAGTTCGGGGTCGGTGGCGTCGAGGAAGCGGTTGACGTTCTCCTCGCTGTCGATGTGCGTGTCGGCGTGCGGGTGCACGACGATCCGCAGCCCGTAGCGGTCCCGCACCTCGCGGCCCAGCCGCTCCGTCTGGGTGGTGAGATCGCGCCACTGCGCCGCCGTGAGCGTGCGGTCCTCCAGCACCTCGCCGCTCTTGTCGTCCCGCCAGAACGACGGGATGACCACCAGGTGTTCGGCGCCCATGGCCCGGGTGAGTGCCGCGATGCCGGCGACATGCTCCCAGGTCCGGTCCCAGACGTCAGGGCCGTGATGCAATCCGGTGAAGACGGTGCCCGCGGAGACGGTGAGGCCGCGGCGGGCGGTCTCGTCCGTGAGTCGGGCCGGATCGGTCGGCAGGTAGCCGTACGGGCCGAGCTCGATCCACTCGTAGCCCGCTTCGGAGACCTCGTCGAGGAACCGTTCCCAGGGCACCTGCTGCGGATCGTCGGGGAACCACACCCCCCATGAATCGGGTGCCGAGCCGATGCGGATGCGAGCCGGAGCCGGTACGGAGGAGGTCATATCGCCCACCATTCAGTCCTCGGAGGGGGAGTGTCAAGAGTTCGTCCGAATGTCCGGACAAAGTGTTGACAGGGTCCCGGGTGCGGGTTAGACCTGGGGGCAGCCGAAGGGATGCGTATGCCTGAGCCGTACGACGTGATCACCATGGGGCGGATCGGGGTGGACATCTACCCACTCCAGACCGGCGTACCGCTGTCCAGGGTCGAGACCTTCGGGAAGTTCCTCGGCGGCTCGCCGACCAATGTGGCCGTCGCCGCCGCCCGCCTGGGCAGGCGCACGGCCGTGGTCACCAGGACCGGCAAGGACGCCTTCGGCGACTATCTCCACCACGCGCTCGGGGAATTCGGTGTGGACGACCGGTGGGTGACACCCGTCGAGGAGTATCAGACCCCGGTCACCTTCTGCGAGATCTTCCCGCCCGACGACTTCCCGCTCTACTTCTACCGGCAGCCCAAGGCGCCCGACCTGGAGATCCACGCGGAGGAGCTCGACCTGGATGCGGTGCGTGCCGCGCGGGTCTTCTGGATGACCGGCACCGGGCTGTGCGCAGAACCCAGCCGCACCGCGACCCTCACCGCACTCCGCGCCCGGAGCGCCGCACGGACGGCGGAGGACGGCGCCGCACGCACGGCAAAGGACGGTGCGGCACGGGCGGACGGGACCCCGCGCGCCACGGTCTTCGACCTCGACTGGCGGCCCATGTTCTGGGACGGGTCCCGGACGGCCGCACACACCTCGACCGCCCCCGCCCGCTACCGCGAAGCCCTCGCCCACGCCACGGTCGCCGTCGGCAACCTCGACGAGTGCGAGATCGCCACCGGCGAACGCGAACCGCACGCGGCCGCCCGCGCCCTGCTGGCCGCCGGGGTCGAACTCGCCGTCGTCAAACAGGGCCCGGCAGGCGTCCTCGCCGTCCACCGCGACGGCACCACCGCCCGGATCCCGCCCCTCCCCGTGGACGTCGTCAACGGGCTCGGCGCCGGGGACGCGTTCGGCGGCGCCCTCTGCCACGGGCTGCTCGCCGGCTGGGAGACGGAACGCATCATGCGCTACGCGAACGCCGCAGGGGCCATCGTCGCGTCCCGCCTAGCCTGTTCGTCCGCGATGCCGTTCCCGTACGAGGTCGAACAGGCCCTCGCCGCCGGAGCCGTCACCGGAACGGGAACAACCGGAGAACCGGGAACACCCGGAGCCTCGGGAACACCCGGAACCCCCGGAACCCCGGGAGCAACCACAGAGACCGGAGCCACCGGAGTCACCGGAGCCGCCCCATGACACCGCCCGCCGCCTCCGTCGCCGATCTCGTCCGGCTGCGCACCCACCACCCCGAGGCCGTCGCCGAGGCAGCCGCGCGACGGGGCAGACGCCCCCTGGTCGGTTCCACGGGGCGCCTGATGATCATCGCGGCGGACCACCCCGCCCGCGGCGCCCTGGCCGTCGGCGAGGACGAACTCGCCATGGCCAACCGCTTCGACCTCCTGGAACGGCTCTGCCTCGCCCTCTCGCGACCGGGCGTCGACGGAGTCCTCGCCGGTGCCGACGTCCTCGACGACCTGCTGCTGCTCGGCGCCCTGGAGGACAGGGTCGTCATCGGCTCCATGAACCGCGGTGGACTCGCGGGAGCCGCCTTCGAGCTCGACGACCGCTTCACCGGCCACCGCCCCGTCGACCTCGCCCGGTCCGGCTTCGACGCGGGCAAGCTGCTGCTGAGAATCGACTACGGCGACCCCGGCTCCCTGGACACGCTCCACACCGCCGCCCGTACCGTCGACGCGATGGCTGCCCACCGGCTGCCCGTGTTCGTGGAGCCGTTCCTGTGCCACCGCACCGAAGGCAGGCTCCGCACCGATCTGGGAGCAGCAGCCGTCACCACCTCCATCGCCATCGCCTCGGGACTGGGCGGCACCTCCGCGTACACCTGGCTCAAGGTCCCCGTCACCGAGAACCCCGACGACATGGCACGGGTGATGGAGACCTCGACGCTCCCCGCCGTCCTGCTCGGCGGCGAGGTCAAGGGAGACCTGGACGGTGCGTACGAGAAATGGCGCGGGGCGCTGCGACTGCCGACCGTCCAGGGGCTGGTCGTCGGGCGGTCGCTCCTCTATCCGGCCGACGGGGACGTGGCGGGCGCGGTCGACACCGCCGTGGGACTTCTGTGAGCGACGCGCAGGGATACGGGTAGGGATGGGGCATGACGACGCGCGACGAGCAACAGCGGTACCACCTCCGGGCCGGCGACGCCGCGAGCGGCCCCTACGCCCTCCATATCGAC
This sequence comes from Streptomyces sp. NPDC056452, assembly GCF_042796085.1. Classification (NCBI taxonomy): domain Bacteria; kingdom Bacillati; phylum Actinomycetota; class Actinomycetes; order Kitasatosporales; family Streptomycetaceae; genus Streptomyces; species Streptomyces sp. NPDC056452. The sequence continues at coordinate 102,737 of NZ_JBHTRI010000016.1, read as the reverse complement.
CCGAAGCGGGCCGGATGGGACCGGTCGAGTCTGCGTGTACTGGAGCTCGAGCCCGGTGGTGTTCATACCTTGGTAACCGGGGAGAGCGAGTGGGTCGTTCTGCCGTTGGCGGGTGGCTGTACGGTGCACACGGCGGATGACGTATTCGAACTCGCGGGCAGGGAAAGCGTGTTCAGTGCGGTAACGGATTTCGCCTATCTGCCGCGTGACGCCCGCGCCCAGATCGCCTCCGGCGCAGGAGGCCGCTTCGCCCTGGCAGGAGCGAAGTGCGAGCGACGACTCCCCGCTCGCTACGGCCCCGCGCCGGAGGTACCGGTCGAGCTCCGCGGCGCCGGGAACTGCTCGCGCCAGGTCAACAACTTCGCCGCCGCGGACACGTTCGAGTGCGACCGCCTCATCGCCGTCGAGGTCCTGACCCCCGGCGGCAACTGGTCCTCGTACCCGCCCCACAAGCACGACGAGCACCACCCCGGTGTCGAGTCCGAGCTCGAGGAGATCTACTACTTCGAGGTCGAGGGCGACGGCCTCGGCTACCACCGGGTGTCGCCGTCCCGCGCGGGCGGTACGGACGTCCTCGCCGAGGTGGCCACCGGTGACGCCGTCCTCATTCCCGACGGCTGGCACGGCCCGTCCATCGCCCCGCCCGGCCGCACCCTCTACTACCTGAACGTGATGGCGGGCCCGGGGGAGCAGCGCGAGTGGCTGATCCGCGACCACCCCGGCCACAGCTGGATCCGCGAGACCTGGCCGGCCCAGCCCGTCGACCCACGGCTTCCGCTCCACGGTCCGGAGGCCGCCCAGTGACCCCGGCTTCCGCTCCACGGTCCGGAGGCCGCCCAGTGACCCCACCACGCGCTCCCGGCCCGGAGGCAAGCCGTTGACCACGTCGCACACCACCCGCAGACTCACCACCGCACAGGCCCTCGTCGCCTTCCTGGCCCGCCAGTACACCGAGCGTGACGGCCGCCGCCAACGGCTGATCAGCGCCACCTGGGGCATCTTCGGCCACGGGAACGTCGCGGGCATCGGCCAGGCCCTCGTCGAGTCCGGCCCCGCGATGCCCTACTTCCAGGGCCGCAACGAACAGGCCATGGTGCACGCCGCCGTCGGATACGCCCGCCAGTCGGGCCGGCTCTCCGCGCACGCCGTGACCACCTCCATCGGCCCCGGCGCCACCAACCTCGTCACGGGTGCCGCCCTCGCCACCGTCAACCACCTCCCGGTCCTGCTGCTGCCCGGCGACACCTTCGCGACCCGCCCCGCCGACCCCGTACTGCAGCAGCTCGAAGTGCCGCATGCGGGCGATGTGTCGGTCAACGACTGTCTGCGCCCCGTCTCCCGCTACTTCGACCGGATCACCCGCCCCGAGGCGCTGATCCCGGCCGCCCTGCAGGCCATGCGGACCCTCGCCGACCCGGCGGACACCGGCGCCGTCACGCTCGCGCTGCCGCAGGACGTGCAGGCCGAGGCGTACGACTGGCCGGCGGAATTCTTCGCCGAGCGTGTCTGGCACGTGCGCAGGCCCGCCCCCGACCTGGCCGAACTCGAACAGGCGGTCCGGGCGGTCCGCACCGCGCGCCGCCCCCTGATCGTCGCGGGCGGCGGCGTCCACCACAGCGCGGCCGAGGAGACCCTCGCCGCCTTCGCCGCGGCCACCCGGATCCCCGTCGCCTCCACCCAGGCCGGCAAGGGCTCCCTGCGCCACGACCACCCCGCCGACGTGGGCGGCATCGGTCACACCGGCACCGCCACCGCCGACGACCTGGCCCGCGAAGCGGACCTCGTGATCGGGATCGGCACCCGCTACACGGACTTCACCACCGCGTCAGGCACCCTCTTCGCCGACCCGGCGGTCCGCTTCCTCAACCTCAACATCACCGGCTTCGACGCCCACAAGCTCGCCGCCCTCCCGCTCGTCGCGGACGCCCGGACCTCCCTCGAAGCCCTCGGCGCCGCGCTCGCCGCACGCGGCTACCACGTCGCCGCCGCCTACGAGACCGAGTACACCGACGCCAAGGACCGCTGGGAACAGCGCGTCGACGCGGCCTTCACCGCCGACGATCCGGACGCCCGCCCCACCCAGGCCCAGGTGCTCGGACTGCTCGACGCCCTCGTCACCGAGGACGACATCCTGATCAACGCCGCGGGCTCGCTCCCCGGCGACCTCCACAAGCTGTGGCGGACCCGCTCCCCGCAGCAGTACCACGTCGAGTACGGCTACTCCTGCATGGGATACGAGATCCCGGCCGCCCTCGGCGTCCAGCTCGCCGCCCCCGGCCGCCCCGTCTGGGCCCTGGTCGGCGACGGTACGTACCTGATGAACCCCACCGAGATCGTCACCGCCGTGCAGCAGGGCCTGCCCATCAAGCTCGTCATCCTGCAGAACCACGGGTACGCGTCCATCGGCGGCCTCTCCGAGTCCGTCGGCGGTGAACGCTTCGGTACGGCCTACCGGCACCGCGCCGCCGACGGCGCCTTCACCGGCACCCCGCTCCCCGTCGACCTCGCGGCCAACGCGGCCTCCCTCGGCATGTGCGTGCTGCGCGCGAAGTCGGTACAGGACCTGCGCGGTGCCCTCGCCGAGGCACGCGGCGCGGACCGTCCCACTTGTGTCTACGTCGAGACCGAAACGCCAGACACAGTGTCGGGGCCCCCTCCCGCACAGGCGTGGTGGGATGTTCCTGTGGCCGAGACCGCGACCCGCCCGTCGGCGGTGGAGGCACGCAAGGAGTACGACCGGCAGACCGCTGCCCGACGCCGACACCTCTGAAGGAGACCCCGTCATGAAGACCGTCAACCACTGGATCGGTGGCAAGACCGTCGAGGGCACGTCGGGCAACTACGGGCCGGTCACCGACCCGGCGACCGGTGCCGTCACGACCCAGGTCGCACTCGCCTCGGCCGAGGAGGTCGACGCCGCGGTCGCCGCCGCGAAGAGCGCGTACGAGACCTGGGGCACGTCCTCGCTCGCCGCCCGCACCGCCGTCCTCTTCCGCTACCGCGCCCTGCTGGACGCCCGCCGCGACGACATCGCCGCGCTGATCACCGCCGAGCACGGCAAGGTCCACTCCGACGCGCTCGGCGAGGTCGCCCGCGGCCTGGAGATCGTCGAGCTGGCCTGCGGCATCACGACCCAGCTCAAGGGCGAGCTGTCCACCCAGGTCTCCAACCGGGTCGACGTCTCCTCGATCCGGCAGTCGATCGGCGTCGTCGCGGGCATCACCCCGTTCAACTTCCCGGCCATGGTGCCGATGTGGATGTTCCCGCTGGCCATCGCCTGCGGCAACACCTTCGTCCTGAAGCCCAGCGAGAAGGACCCCTCGGCCGCCAACCTGCTGGCCGAGCTGGCCGCCGAGGCGGGCCTGCCCGACGGCGTCCTGAACGTCCTGCACGGTGACAAGGTCGCCGTCGACGGCCTCCTGGCCCACCCCGACGTCGCTGCCGTCTCCTTCGTCGGCTCCACGCCGATCGCCCGCTACATCCACGCCACGGCCTCCGCGAACGGCAAGCGCGTCCAGGCGCTCGGCGGCGCGAAGAACCACATGCTGGTCCTCCCGGACGCAGACCTGGACGCCGCGGCCGACGCCGCCGTGTCGGCCGCGTACGGCTCCGCCGGCGAGCGCTGCATGGCCATCTCCGCCGTCGTCGCCGTGAGCTCCGTCGCCGACGACCTGGTGGCCCGGATCAAGGAGCGCGCCGAGAAGATCAAGATCGGCCCGGGCAACGACCCCACGTCCGAGATGGGCCCGCTGATCACCGCCGCGCACCGCGACAAGGTCGCCGGCTACGTCACCGGCGCCGCCGCCCAGGGCGCCGACGTCGTCCTCGACGGCACGGGCCACACGGTCGAGGGCTTCGAGGACGGCCACTGGATCGGCCTGTCCCTCCTCGACCACGTCTCCACGGACTCCGACGCCTACCGGGACGAGATCTTCGGCCCGGTCCTGTGCGTCCTGCGCGTCGACACGTACGAAGAGGGTGTCGCCCTCATGAACGCCTCGCCGTTCGGCAACGGCACCGCGATCTTCACCCGAGACGGAGGCGCGGCCCGCCGCTTCCAGCTGGAGATCGAGGCCGGCATGGTCGGCGTCAACGTCCCGATCCCGGTGCCGGTGGGCTACCACTCCTTCGGCGGCTGGAAGGACTCCCTCTTCGGCGACCACCACATCTACGGCAACGACGGCGTGCACTTCTACACCCGAGGCAAGGTCGTCACCACCCGCTGGCCCGACCCGGCCGACGCCCCGTCCGGCGTGGACCTCGGCTTCCCCCGCAACCACTGACAGGCACGCAACCGCCGCTGCCCCCGCCCGGACGCACCGGGCGGGGGCAGCGGCGTCGGGTCAGACGTCCTTACGGGTCTCCTCGCCCTTACGGGTCTCCTCCTCGATCATCCGCACCATCGGGACGACCGCCAGCGGACCGGAGACGATGAAGGCCAGCGTGATCGTCACCGACACGATCACCGCGCCGACCCAGACCATCGTGTCCACCGGCACGGTGTAGGCACCCACCACCCGCACCACGCACTCGGCCAGCAGCGCGGCACCCCACAGCACCGAGAACCGCAGCTCGGCCCGCCGGAAGCGGTCCGACCCTGCCGACAACCGCTCCCGGGCGGCATCGCGGTCCGCCCGCCCCCGGGTCAGCCACGGCCCCAGGACCGAGGACATCAACGGGCGCCCGCGCAGCGCCGACACCAGGACCACGAGCCCGATCGTGCTGCTCACCCCGCTGTCCTTGGCCAGCATCAGCCGCGCGTCCCCGGTGACCGTGCTGAGCAGCAGCCCCACCACGCTCACCGCGAGGATCAGACCCGCCAGGGCATTGATCCTGCGGTCCCGCACCCACCCCCACACGATGCGCCCCGCGGGCAGAACACTGCTGACCGCCAGGGCACCCAGGGTTCCCATCCCCGCCGCCCTCAGCAGGTAGTACGCGGCGATCGGCGCCCCGGCGTCCAGGACCAGCGGTGCGAAGCCCGCCAGCAGCGCCTTGCGGGGGCCCGCGGCGACGGGAGCAGGGGCGGGAACGGTGGCCGGGGTGGTCATGAGCGGGGTTCCTTCCAGGGGTACGGACTCGGGATCGGGGCGGTTTCGACGCCCGCTCCCGACACCCACACTCTGGCCGCCGGGGCGGGGTGCGCGGCAGGGCCCGTCGTCCTGACCTCCGCATGACAGATGTCAGCAGCCGTACGTGACAGGGCAGTCGGGGAAATCCGCTGGCCCACCCGGCGCGCGGGGTGCTGGGATGGCGGCATGACCGCATCCGCCCCCGACCGCGAACTGCCGGTTCCTCAGCACGAGATCCGCGCACAGCACACCGCCACCACCGTGACCGTCTACCAGGCGTACCCGCCCGCCATCGGCCTCCCGGCCGCCCGTGACGGACGCTTTCCCGCCGTCTGGAAGCGCGACCGCATGACCTGGATCAAGCCGAGCTTCCTGTGGATGATGTACCGCTGCGGCTGGGCCACGAAGGAGGACCAGGAGACGGTCCTGGCCGTCGAGATCGCCCGCGAGGGCTTCGACCTGGCCCTCGGCGGTGCCGAACTCTCCCACTACGTAGAGGGCGTTCACCCCGACCACGCCACCTGGCGCCGCAACCTGCGCCGCGCCCCGGCCCGCGTCCAGTGGGACCCCGAACGCGACCTCCACCTCAACCGGCTCCCGTACCGCTCCCTCCAGCTCGGCCTCTCGGGTGAGGCATCGCGCCGCTACGCCGACGAGTGGACGGTCTCCATCCGGGACGTCACGCCGCTCGCCCGGGAGATCCACGGGCTGGTGCGGGCGGGACAGGACGACGAGGCGACCGCGCTGCTGCCCCGGGAGCTGCCCTACAGCCCCGGCGGCGCCCGGCCGGTTCCCGGTCTCCGTGCGGACCGCTCTCAGCGCGGACCGTCGAACTCCCACGCCAGCATGGCGAACACACCGTCGTCGACCGCCCCCGCCGAGCCGTAGGTGGCCAGAGCGGCCTCGTTGTCGCGGTCCACGCCCACCCACATCCCGTAGCAGCCGCGCTCCCGGGCCTCGGCCGCCAGGGCGTCCGTCAGTGCCCGGCCGATGCCGCGGCGGCGGTGGGCCTCGTCGACCGCGAGTTCGTACAGGCACATCTCCGTGCCCTTGTCCGGGTGCAGCATCTCGATACCGGAGACGAACCCCGCCGGTGCCCCGTCCACGTACGCGATCAGCATCAGGTGTCCGCCCGCCGCCAGGAAGCGGGACGCCCACTTCGGGGTCGCGGGACCGTCGTACAGGTGCGAGGCCGCGAGGAGTTCCGCGGTGGTGGTGGCGCGACGGATGTCCATGGACGTGCCCTTCGTGACGGTGATGTACCACGTACGGAGTACGGGGCGGACCCGCTGTACCTCTCAGGGATGCGGGGTACCTCACCCTGGCGGCACCTCGGGGCCGGGCGCGCGCCCTTTAGGGTCGAGTCATGGAGAAACCGACTTCCCGGTGGCGGCTGCTGCCCCGTACCCGACGCCGGTGGGCCGCGGTCGTCGCCGTGCTCGCCGTCCTCGCGGGTGCCGGTACCTGGACCGCCTTTGCCGACGACAGTGCGCCGTCCGTGCACCGCGAGGACCGGATGATGCGGATGAACGGGGTGTCCGTCGACACCTCGTACTTCACGACCGGGGGTTCGCAGCGCAGGCCCGCCGTCCTCATCGGGCACGGCTTCGGCGGCAGCAAGAACGATGTGCGCGCCCAGGCCGAGAAGCTGGCCGCCGACGGGTACGCCGTCATGACCTGGTCGGCCCGTGGGTTCGGGAGGACCGGCGGGGAGATCACGCTCAACGCCCCCGACGGCGAGGTCAAGGACGTCTCGGGGCTCATCGACTGGCTGGCGGGCAGGCCCGAGGTGGAGCTCGACGCCAAGGGCGACCCGCGCGTCGGTGTCACCGGCGCCTCGTACGGGGGCGCGGTGTCTCTCCTCGCCGCCGGCTACGACAAGCGGGTCGACGCCATCGCCCCGATGATCACCTACTGGAACCTGGCCGACGCCCTCTTCCCGGACGGAGTGTTCAAGAAGCTCTGGGCCGGGATCTTCGTCACCACCGGCGGCGGCTGCCAGAAGTTCGAGAAGCAACTGTGCGACATGTACGAGCGGGTCGCCGTCAGCGGCACACCGGACGCGGCCGCGCGTGAGCTCCTGAAGGAACGTTCCCCCGTCGCCGTGGCCGACCGCATCGACGTGCCCGCACTCATCGTGCAGGGCCAGAGCGACTCCCTCTTCCCGCTCGGCCAGGCCGACGTCATGGCCAGGGCCATCAGCGAGAACGGCGCCCCCGTGTCCGTCGACTGGATCGCGGGCGGACACGACGGCGGCGACATGGAGGGCGACCGCGTCGAGAACAGGATCGGCGCGTGGTTCGACCGGTACCTGAAGGACGACAAGGGCGCCGACACCGGCCCCGCCTTCCGCGTCACCCGCACCGGAGGAATCGACTCCACCGACGGGGCGGCCCTCAAGCGCGGCGCGGACGGCGACACCTACCCGGGCCTGGTCAGCGGCGGCGAGCAGATCGCGCTCGGCGGCGAGCGGCGGACCCAGACGTTCCGTAACCCCGCAGGGGCCAACCCGCCCTCCGTCTCGGCCCTTCCCGGCATCGGCGGTGGGCTCTCCCAGCTGTCCTCCCTCGGCGTCGGCCTCTCCCTCGACTTCCCCGGGCAGTACGCGCGCTACGACTCCGCCCCGCTCGACAAGTCCCTCCGCGTCACCGGCTCACCCACCGTCCGCGTGAACGTGAAGGCGGACCGGGGCGACGCGGTGCTGTTCGGCAAGGTGTACGACGTCTCACCGGACGGGAAGCAGCAGGTGCTGCCCTCCCAGCTCGTCGCGCCCTACCGGATCGCCCCCGGGGAGCAGGGGAAGCCCGTCGAGCTGACCCTGCCCGCCATCGACCACGAAGTCGACTCCGGGCACCGGCTCCGCCTCGTCCTGTCCGCGACCGACCTCGGCTACGCGTCACCCGCCGAGCCGGCCACGTACACCGTCTCCCTCGACGGGCCCCTGACCGTCCCCACCGCGCCCGCCGTCCGGACCGCGGCGGCCACCCTGCCCTGGTGGACGTGGGGGCTCCCCGCCGCGGCCGTGGTGATCGCCGCCGTACTCCTGCTCACCGCACGCAGGCGCACCGCGACCCCCGCACCCGACCCGGCACTCGAGGGCGTGCCGCTGCGGATCACGGACCTGTCCAAGAAGTACGCCAAGTCCTCGGACCGGTACGCCGTACGCGACCTCGGCTTCCAGGTCGAGAAGGGCCAGGTCCTCGGCCTCCTCGGACCGAACGGCGCCGGCAAGACCACCACGCTGCGCATGCTGATGGGGCTCATCACCCCCGACGCCGGAGAGATCCGGGTCTTCGGGCACGCCATCCGACCCGGGGCCCCCGTGCTGTCACGGGTCGGCTCCTTCGTCGAGGGCGCAGGCTTCCTGCCGCACCTGTCGGGCCGCGCCAACCTGGAGCTGTACTGGCAGGCCACCGGACGGCCCGCCGAGGACTCGCACATCGACGACGCCCTGGAGATCGCCGGGCTCGGCGACGCCCTGGCCCGCGCCGTGCGCACCTACTCGCAGGGCATGAGGCAGCGGCTCGCCATCGCCCAGGCCATGCTCGGCATGCCGGACCTGCTCATCCTCGACGAACCGACCAACGGCCTCGACCCGCCCCAGATCCGCGAGATGCGGGACGTGATGATCCGGTACGCGGCCGGGGGCCGCACCGTCATCGTCTCCAGCCACCTCCTGTCCGAGGTCGAACAGTCCTGCACCCACCTCGTGGTCATGGACCGCGGCCGGCTCGTCCAGGCGGGTCCCGTCGCCGAGATCACCGGGTCCGGGGACATGCTGCTCGTCACCACCGCGGACGAGGTCACGGAACCCCTCGTGGACAAGGTGGCAGCCCTGCCCGGCATCGGCTCCGCCGTCCGTGTGGACGACGGCCACGGACTGCTGGTCCGGCTCGACGGCGCCACAGCGGACCGGCTGGTCGCCGACCTGGTCCGTCTCGACGTACCGGTGACGGGTGTCGGGCCGCACCGCCGCCTGGAGGACGCCTTCCTCACCCTCATCTCCGGAGGATCCGCATGAGCTCCGCCACCGAAGTCCGGGGCCACGCCGAAGCCCCCGGCTACCACGCCCGCCGCACCCTGCCCCTGCGCGTCGAAGCGATGCGGCAGCTCCGCAGGCGCCGCACCCTGCTCATGGGCGGGGTGCTGGCCGCCCTGCCGTTCATCCTGATCATCGCCTTCGCGATCGGCGGCACCCCGGGCGGCGAAGGGGGCGGCGGCGGGGGCGGCTCGCGGATCAACCTCATGGACGTCGCCACCGAATCCGCGGCGAACTTCGCCGCGACCTGCCTGTTCGTCTCCGCCGGCTTCCTGCTGGTGGTGCCGGTGGCGCTGTTCTGCGGGGACACCGTCGCCTCCGAGGCGAGCTGGTCCTCGCTGCGCTACCTGCTGGCGGCACCCGTACCCCGCTCCCGGCTGCTGTGGAGCAAGCTCGTCGTGGCGCTCGGCTTCAGCCTGGCGGCGATGGTGCTGCTGCCGGTCGTCGCCCTGGCCGCGGGAGCCGCCGCGTACGGCTGGGGACCGCTCCAGCTGCCCACCGGCGGAGCGCTCGGCACCGCCGACACCGTGCCGCGCCTCGCGCTCGTCGTCGGGTTCATCTTCGTGTCCCAACTCGTCACCGCGGGACTGGCGTTCTGGCTCTCGACCAAGACCGACGCCCCGCTCGGCGCGGTCGGCGGCGCGGTCGGCCTGACCATCGTCGGCAACGTCCTGGACGCCGTCACCGCCCTCGGTACCTGGCGGGAATTCCTGCCCGCGCACTGGCAGTTCGCGTGGGCCGACGCCCTCCAGCCCGATCTCGAATGGAGCGGGATGGCGAAGGGCGCAGCTATCTCGGTGACGTATGCCCTGATTCTGTTCGCGTTCGCCTTCCGGGGGTTCAGTCGTAAGGACATCGTGTCCTGACCTTGATGTTCCGCCCCGTCGTCGCACGCTGTTGCCGCATCGAGACGGATCCGCAACACATTCGTCCGATCCTGACAGGCGCCCCGTACGTCACATTCACAGATGTCGACGACGTGGGGGGTACGGATGAAACGCCGGACAAGGACTCATCAGGGCGCGCTGGTTCTACTGCTGACGGGCGGGATGCTGCTGACCGGCTGCGGCGGTTCGGACAACGAGTCCGCAGCGGACAAGAGCAGCGGCAGCGGCGGACCGCGCGGCGTGCAACCCGCGCCCGCGGCGCCGTCCGCCGCACCGGAGCAGCAGGAGGACGGCGCGCAGAGCAAGGAGGACGGCGATACGCGGGAGGTCGCGCCGCCCGACTACCTGTCGACCTTCGCCCTGGACGTGGACACCGCCAGCTACGGCTACGCGCGCCGTCTGCTCGGCGACGGGAAGATGCCCGCTTCGGAGACCGTGCGGCCGGAGGAGTTCGTCAACAGCTTCAGGCAGGGCTACGAGCGGCCGAAGGGCAACGGATTCTCGGTGAACGTCGACGGCGCGGCGGTCGGCGCCGGGGCCGCCGACTGGTCGCTCGTACGGGTCGGCCTGGCGACCGGGGCAGCCACCGACGCCGGGGAACGCCCGCCCGCCGCCCTGACCTTCGTCGTCGACATCTCCGGCTCGATGGCCGAACCTGGCCGTCTCGACCTGGCGAAGAAGTCGCTGGGCATCCTCACCGACGAACTGCGCGACGACGACTCCGTCTCCCTGGTCACGTTCAGCGGAGAGGCCGAGACCCGGCTGAAGATGACCCGGCTCGGCGGCAACCGCACCAAGATCCGGGACGCCGTCGACGAGCTGGAACCCGCGGACTCCACCAACGTGGCAGCCGGCGTCGAGCGGGGTTACGACGAGGCGGTCAAGGGCCACCGCAAGGGTGCCAACAACCGGGTCGTCCTGCTCTCCGACGCGCTCGCCAACACCGGTGAGACCGACGCCGACGCGATCCTGGAACGGATCGGCGACGCACGCAAGGAATTCGGGATCACCCTGTTCGGCGTCGGTGTCGGCAGCGACTACGGCGACGCGCTGATGGAACGCCTCACCAACAAGGGCGACGGCAACACCACCTACGTCGGCGACGAGACCCAGGCCAGGAAGGTCTTCGTCGACCAGCTGCCCGCCCATGTCGAACTGCGTGCCCGCGACGCCAAGGCCCAGGTGGCCTTCGACCGCAAGACCGTCAAGCAGTTCAGGCTCATCGGCTACGAGAACCGCAAGGTCGCCGACGACGACTTCCGCGACGACAGCGTCGACGGCGGCGAGGTCGGACCCGGCCACACCGTGACGGCGCTCTACGCCGTACGCCTCCGCGACGGTGCCTCCGGGCACGTGGCGACGGCGACGGTGCGCTGGCTGGACCCGAAGACGCGGAAGGCGTACGAGGAGACCGGTTCGGTGGGGACCGGCGCGATCGACGGCAAACTCTGGGGCGGCGACAGCCCTCGGCTCCAGGTGACGGCGGTGGCCGCGTACTTCGCGGACGTGCTGCGCGGCGGCGACCTGCCGGGCACCCCCACGCTCGCCGAACTCGCCACCCGGGCGGGCAAGCTGGCGGACAGCACCGAGGACAGCTCGGTGGCGAAGCTCGCGACGGCGATCGAACAGGCCGAGGGGATCAGGAGCGGCGACGAGGAGAAGCCGGCCGGCGGCGACGGGGACGGCGAGCTCGGCTGAGCGAGGGACGGGGGCCCGCACGGAGGTGCGGGCCCCCGTCACTCCCTCACACGGAGGCTGCGAGCCGCGCGGCTCGTACGGACGTGCGGAAAACCCTGTACGAGCCCCGCGCCCGCGTCATCATGAGCCCCATGTCCTTCGTGCTCATGCTGGCCGCCGTGCTCACCACCGGCCTCTATGCCGGCTTCATGCTGACGTTCCTGATCGCGATCATGCCCGGCCTCGCGGCCCTGCCGGACGATCAGTTCACCTCCGCGATGCGCCGCTTCAACGAGAAGGTGCCCGGACCGTCCTTCCTCGTCCTGTTCGGCGGGGTGATCGTCTTCCCGGCCGCCGTGCTCATCGCGGGGACGTCCCACTGGCCGACGGTCCTCGGCGCGCTTCTCTGCGCCGTCGTCGGCCACCTGATCACGATCGCCGGGAACATCCCGCTGAACACGGCGCTCGCCGGGGCCGAAGGCGGCGACGACAGCGCGGCGCGCACCGCGTTCGAGTCCCGGTGGAACAGCCTCCACCAGGCCCGGACCGCGCTCTCGCTCGCCGCCTTCGTCCTGCTCGTGGTGGCAGTTCTGTAGGACGGACCTCCGCAGAGCGGGCGCACAGGGCGGTGGCCGCCGTACGGTACCGGCCGCTGCCGGAATGCCGGGGGCCGGGACTCCCCGGACGAGGAGCCCCGGCCCCGGCCGGGCAGACCCTAGGCCAGGTGGAAGACCTCCGTCAGCGGGGCCATCGCCTCGTCCGGCGCCTCGGGCTGCTCGAAGAACTCGGCCATCTCCCGCTGCCACCGGTCGTTGACCTCGGTCGCGGCCATCGCCCCACGTGCCGCGTCGAAGTCCTCCGTCTCCAGGTAGCCGACGAGGAGACCGTCCTCGCGCAGGAAGAGCGAGTAGTTGTGCCAGCCGGCCTCCGACAGCGCGGCGAGCATCTCCGGCCACACCGCGGCGTGCCGCTCGCGGTACTCGTCCTTGCGGTCCTCGCGGACCTTCAGCAGAAAGCAGACACGCTGCATGAAGAGGGCTCCCGCGCTCAGAAGTCGAACTCGTCGATGTTCTTCGAGTCGAAGACCGTCGGCTCGCCGAGGATGACCTCGCCGTCCTTGCCGACCGTGTACTCGCCGAGCTTGCCCGCCTTGAACTTCTCGCCCTCCGCGCCGGTGATCTGACCCGACGCCAGAGCGGCGGCGGCGTACGAGCCGAGGTAGCCGAGCTCCTCCGGGTTCCACAGCGAGAACTGCTCGACGGTGCCGTCCTTGACGTACTTGCGCATCTGGTTCGGCGTCCCCAGGCCGTTGAGGACGACCTTCCCCTTGTACGAGGAGTCGCTCAGGTAGCGTGCTGCGGCGGCGATGCCGACCGTCGTGGGCGAGATGATGCCCTTGAGGTCGGGATAGGCCTGCATGAGGCCCTGCGTCTGCTGGAACGACTTCTGGTCCGCGTCGTCGCCGTACGCGACCTTGACGAGCTCCATGCCCTTGTACTTGGGGAGCTTGAGCTCCTCCTTCATGAACTCGATCCAGGTGTTCTGGTTGGTCGCGTTCTGCGTGGCCGAGAGGATCGCGACCTTGCCCTTGTAGTTCAGCTGCTCGCCGAGGTGCTGGACCAGGCTGCGCCCGATCTCCTCGGAGCTGGCCTGGTTGATGAAGAGCTGACGGCAGTCCTTCGCCGTGTCGGAGTCGTACGCGACGACCTTGATGTCCTTCTTCATGGCCTGCTTGAGCGGGCCGCACACCGCGTTGGGGTCGTTCGCCGCGACGAGGATGGCGTCCTGGCGCTGCTGGATCAGGGTGTTGATGTAACTGACCTGCGAGGAGGCGCTGGCGTCCGACGGGCCGACCTCCTTGCCCGTGCCGCCGTACTCCTTCGCCGCGGCGATGCCCGCCTCGTCGACGATCTTCTCGTACGGGTTGTTGATCTGCTTGGGCAGGAAGGCGATCTTCAGGCCCTTCTTCAACGGTGCGCTCGGGTCGGCCTTCGCGGAGCCGGCGGCCTTCTCGCCACCGGTGTCCTTGCTGTCCTTCGTGGTGCCGGAACAGGCGGTGAGGGCGAGCGCGAGGGACACGGCGGTGGCGGCGGTCGCGACGGCGCGGCGCCCAGCGGCATTGCGGAGCATCATGGCGGCGTTGTGCCTTTCGGAGAGGTACGGGGGAAGGGGCGGTGGTGACGACGCGGTTATGACGACTCGGGTGCGGGGGTGTTCACGGCCCGCCTGTGCCGTCGTTCGACGACGGTGGCGATGACCCGTGGGGTGAGGACGGACGCCACGAGCAGCAGGCCGGTCACGATGACCTGCACCTCGTTGGCGATGTCGTTGAGGGTGAGCAGGTTCTTCAGGACACCGATCAGCAGGACACCGGCGACCGCACCGAAGAGCGTGCCCTTCCCGCCGTCGAAGTCGATGCCGCCGAGCAGCACGGACGCGATGACGAGCATCTCGAAGCCGAGTCCGTTGTCCGCGCGGGCACTTCCGTACCGGAGGGTGAAGACGACACCCGCGAACGCGGAGAACAGCCCGGTCACCACGAAGAGAAGCAGCTTGATCCGCTTGACCCGGATGCCGGCGAAGTATGCGGCCTCCTCCTGGGCGCCGATCGCGAAGAGCGAGCGGCCCAGGCCGGTGGCGTGCAGCACCACCGCGGTCACCGCGGCCAGCACGACGAAGAGCAGGACCGGGTAGGTGACGAAGGTGCCGGGCACGGTCGTGGTGTCGACGGCCCAGTCCGCGTACGTCTGCGGGAAGTCGGTCACCGCGTCACTGCCGAGGGCCACGGAGGCGAGGCCGCGGTAGAGCGCGAGGGTGCCGATGGTGACGGCCAGGGACGGCAGCCCCACCTTGGTGACCAGCCAGCCGTTGAGGAGGCCTCCGGCGACGCCCACCAGGAGCACCACCGGCACGATCATCTCGAAGGCCCAGCCCGCCTCCCACAGCGCACCGGTCAGCGCGCTGCCCAGGCCCAGCATCGAGGCGACCGACAGATCGACCTGACCGGCGACGACCAGGAGGGTCATCGGGAGGGCGATGAGGGCGACTTCGGCGATGTCGTTGAAGGCGAAGGCGAGGTTCTCCGTCGAGCCGAAACCCTCCGTGCTGCCGAGGCCGACCACGAGGACGGCCACCAGCAGGACGCCGACGGCGGTGTCCCAGCGCAGTGCGAGGCTCCGCAGGGAGCCGGCCGGGGGCCGGGGCGTCCTCTTCGGGCCCTGTGAGCCCTGTACGGCCTGCTTTTCAGGCGCCGTGGTCATGAACGGGCGCTCCTCTTCCTCAGTGCGGCGGTCATCCGCAGGTTCACGATCCGGTCGACGCTGATGGCCAGCAGGAGGAGCGCACCGGTGATGGCGCCCTGCCAGAAGGAGTCCACCTTCAGCACGACCAGGACGCTGCCGATGGTGGTGAGCAGCAGGGCGCCCAGTGCGGCGCCCCAGACGCTGCCGGTACCGCCGGTGATGGCGACACCGCCGACGACGACGGCGCTGACGACGGTCAGTTCCCAGCCGTGGGCGTTGTCGGCGACGACGGTGCCGAAGCGGGCCAGCCACAGGGCACCCGCGAAGCCGGCGACGGCACCGGAGAACGCGTACGCGGCGAGCACCCGGCGGCGGATCGGGATACCGGCGAGACGGGCGGCCTCGGGGCTCGAACCGATCGCGTACAGCTCACGCCCCGAGCGGTAGCTGCGCATGAAGTACGCGGTCGCGGCGAGCAGTACGAGGGCGATCAGAGGCAGGTACGGCACCCCCAGGAGGCTTCCGCTGCCCAGCCCCAGAACGGCGTCCGGCACGTCGGAGGCACTGATCTGCTCGCCCTGCGCCCACCAGTAGTCGACGCCCTGGATGATGTAGAGCATGCCCAGGGTCACGACGAGCGCGGGGACCTTGCCGAAGCTGACGAGGGCGCCGGAGACCAGTCCGCAGACCACACCGATGGCGATGCCGAGCAGCATCACGGTCAGCACGCCGTGGTCGCTTCCCGCGACGAACTTGCCGCAGGCGAAGGCGGAGAGGCCCACGACGGAGCCGACCGACAGGTCGATGTTGCGGGTGATCACCACGGCGGACTGGCCGACCGCGAGCAGCACCAGGATCGAGGCGTTGAGCAGCAGGTCCTTGATGCCCTGGTCGGACAGGAAGCGCGGGTTGGCCAGATAGGTGCCGAGGATCAGCAGGACCAGCGCCCCGGCGATGGAGATCTCGCGGGCCCGGAAGACGGTGTCCACGAGGGAGGCGGCGCTCCGTTCGGGGGCCTTCGCCGTGTCCGGAGGGCTCTCGATGGTGGTGGTCATGCCGCTGCCCTCTCGTTGCGTCCGGTGGCCGCCGCCATGACCGACTCCTCGGTGGCGCTCTCGCGCGGGATCTCGGCGACGAGCCGGCCCTCGTGCATCACGAGCACCCGGTCGGCCATGCCGATCACCTCCGGCAGGTCGGAGGAGATCATCAGTACGGCGAGGCCGTCCGCCGCGAGCGAGGACAGCAGGCGGTGCACCTCGGCCTTGGTGCCGACATCGATGCCGCGGGTCGGTTCGTCGACGATCAGCACGGCCGGGCCGGTCGCCAGCCACTTGGCCAGCACGACCTTCTGCTGGTTGCCGCCGGACAGCACACCCACGGTGTCGGCGAGCCGGTTGTACTTGAGCTGGAGGCGAACCGCCCAGTCGGCGGCCCGGTCGTGCTCCAGGGCCCGGCTGACGAGCCCGCGCTTACGGACCTCGTCCAGGCCGGTGAGGCCGATGTTGCGCTCGATCGACATATCCATGACCAGCCCGCGCTGACGCCGGTCCTCGGGTACGAGCGCGATCCCGGCCGCCATCGCGGCGGTCGGTGAACCGGGCCGCAGCACCGTGCCGCCCACCTTCACCTCGCCCGCGTCGGCACGGTCCACGCCGAAGACCGCCTGCGCGACCTCGGTGCGCCCGGCGCCGACGAGCCCGGCGAGCGCGACGATCTCGCCGCGGCGGACGTCGAAGGACACATCACGGAAGACGCCCTCGCGGGTCAGCCGGTGCACCGACAGGGCGACCTCGCCGACCTCCGCGTCCTGCTTGGGGTAGAGGTCGTCGAGGTCACGGCCGACCATCCTGCGCACCAGGTCGTCCTCGGTCAGCCCCTCCAGCGGCTCCGAGGAGATCCACCGGCCGTCGCGCAGCGTCGTGACGCGCTGGCACAGCTCGAATATCTCGTCGAGCCGGTGCGAGATGAACAGCACCGCCGCGCCCTCGGAGCGCAGCGTCTGCACGACGGAGAAGAGCCGGGCCGTCTCGCTGCCGGTCAGGGCGGCGGTCGGCTCGTCCATGATCAGGACGCGGGCGTCGAAGGAGAGCGCCTTGGCGATCTCGACGATCTGCTGGTCGGCGATGGACAGCCCCCGGGCCGGCCGGTCGGGGGCCAGATCGACACCGAGCCGGCGCATCAGCCCGGCGGTGGTGGCGTGTACGGCCCTGCGGTCGATGCGGCCCAGCGTCCGCCGCGGCTGGCGGCCCATGAAGATGTTCTCGGCGATCGACAGGTCGGGGAAGAGCGTCGGCTCCTGGTAGATGACCGCGATGCCGGCGTCACGGGCGTCGGCGGGGCCGTGGAAGACGACGGGCCGCCCGTCGAGCTGCACCTCGCCGCTGTCCGGGCGGTGGACCCCGGCGAGGGCCTTGATCAGGGTCGACTTGCCTGCGCCGTTCTCCCCGGCGAGTGCGTGTGCCTCGCCGGGGAACAACTGCAGGGAAACGTCCTGCAGGGCCCGTACGGCACCGAAGGACTTGCTCACGCCCTTCAGGGCCAGGACCGGGGCCGGGTCCGGGGCGGACTGGTTCATGGGAGCTCCTCAGCGGTGGGACTGCGTCGCTCCACTCGCCGTGAAAGGTTTCAATGAGGTTGCTCGGAAGCTAAACGGGGATTGCGGGTGCCGTCAATGGGTTGATGGCGAGAAGTTCATGCCGGAGGAGGGATGTGTGGATCGAATGGGGTGAATGGGGAGAACTCTTGACAGTCTCCGAGGTCAGCAACTATGTTTCGCGTCTCTGAATCGATTCACATCACGGTCGCGCATCGCTCCTCATATCTGTGCGCACCAGGTGTCCGGAGCCCATGTCGCGGCGAGTGGCGGCAGAGGGATGGCATCGTTGTCGGCCGCATCGCTCCGGTGCGGCTCCGGCGCGGCCGCAGTGCCCCGATCCGTGCCCCGGAAGCGGTACCCGTACGCCTCAGCCGGTGGTGCGGATACCGGCGGGATGCTGCGGCCCCAGCAGCACGACAAGTCCCGCCCTTCCCGGGACGGGTGCGGGGATCCGGTGCCAGCCGGCGCGTCGGTAGAAGCGCAGCGTGTCCTGCGCCCGGACCGAGGTGAGCAGCCAGCACCGTCCGTCGGGGGCCGCCCCGGTGACTGCTGCCAGCAGCGCCGCGCCCAGCCCGGCGCCGCGCCCCGCGGGGCCGACGGCCAGCTCGTCCACCTCGACGGCCCCGCACAGCCACTCCGTGACCCGGTCGGGTCCGAGGGCTTCGGCGACGTGCCCGTAGCTGCGGTCGACCGGGAAGGGGGCGGGCGTGGTCCAGGCGGTGGCGAAGCCGGTCACGGTGCCGGCGTCCAGGGCGACCGCGGCGGTGAATCCCGGTCGCGCCGCATCGGTCGCGAGCCGCTCGGCGTACGACACGGCCGCCGCTCGGTCCTCGTTCCACGGGGGCGCCGAGAACACGTCCGCGTACACGCGCCGTATCCCGTCGGCGTACGCCGGGACCTCTGCGCCGTTCACGGTCCTGACCTGCATGGACTGCCCTCCCGCCGCCGTGCGTGCCCGGGGGACAGGATAGGGCGGCGGGCCCGGACTAAGCGGCCTGGGGCACCAGGTGCGTGGTGAACCAGTCCTGGGCCAGATCCGCCACCAGGCCCAGCGCGCCCGGTTCCTCGAAGAGGTGGGTGGCGCCCGGGACGATCTCCAGCCGGTTCTCGCAGGACAGTGCCGCCTGCGCCTGCCGGTTCAGATCGATCACCGTGGTGTCGTTGCCGCCCACGATGAGCAGCGTCGGCGCCCGCACCCCGGACAGGTCCGCCCCGGCGAGGTCGGGGCGCCCGCCGCGGGAGACCACGGCGCCGATGCCGGAGTCGGCCGCCGCGGCGGCCCGCAGCGCCGCCGCCGCCCCGGTGCTCGCCCCGAAGGACCCGACCGGTACCGGCACCCGGCGCCGCAGCCACTCGGTGGCGCCCGCCAGCCTCCCGGCCAGCAGCCCGATGTCGAAGACGTTGGCCCGGTACGTTTCCTCCCCCGGCGTCAGGAGGTCGAAGAGCAGGGTGCCGAGGCCCGCCCGGTTCAGGGCCGTGGCCACGGAGCGGTTGCGTGGACTGTGGCGGCTGCTGCCGGAGCCGTGGGCGAACACCACGACCGCCGCGGTGCCGTCCGGGAGTACGAGATCCCCGGCGAGCCCGATGCCGCCCGCGTCCACCTCGACCTGTTCGGAGGAACCGCGGCCCTCGGGGGTTCGCGCCAGCAGGGAGACGACCTCCTCGTCGGAGGTCTGGGAGAAGTCCCGGTACCACTCACCGACAGCGGAGAAGAGCTGAGGCGTGGACAGGCACACGACCTCGTCCACCTCGGAGCGCAGCCGGTCGGCCACATCCGGAGATGCCACCGGAACGGCGAGCACGACATAGGCGGCGCCCTGTGCCCGCACCACCTGGCACGCGGCCCGCGCGGTCGCGCCGGTGGCGACCCCGTCGTCCACCACGATCACGGCCCGGCCCTCCAGCGGGAGGCGCGGCCGGCCGTCCCGGTACGTCCGCGCCCGCCGTACGAGCTCCGCCTCCTCGGCGCGCTCGACCGACACCAGGTCCTTCTCGCGCACCCCGGCGTGCCGGACGATCTCGTCGCTGATGACCCTGACCCCGCCCTCGCCGATGGCACCGAAGCCCAGCTCCGGGTGGTACGGGACTCCCAGCTTGCGGACCACGATCACATCGAGCGGCGCACCGAGGAACTGCGCCACTTCGAATGCCACCGGGACCCCGCCCCGGGGCAGTCCCAGGACGACGGGCCGACGCGTCTCCAGGTGTCCGAGCGCCTGGGCGAGCCGCCGCCCGGCGTCCGTGCGGTCGGTGAACAGCACAGTGGTTCGCCTCCAAGGAGGGGAGACCGGAACGAACACACACCCCCACCTTCGAAACAATCCCATTTGCACCTGTTCGGCAAGTCGGGGACGGTCGACGGTATGGAACGAATCGGAGCGGTCCTGATCGACATCGACGGCGTACTCACGGTGTCCTGGGAGCCGTTGCCCGGTGCCGTGGAGGCGATGGAGCAGCTGCGGGCCGCGGAAATCCCTCTGGCCCTGGTCACCAACAACACCTCACGGACACGCGCCGGGATCGCCGAACAGCTGGCCGGGTCGGGCTTCCCCGTCAGCGCCGACGACATCCTCACCGCCCCCGCGGTGACCGCCGCGTATCTGCGCGAGCACCACCCCGAGGCCCGCTGTCTGCTGATCAACACCGGCGACGTACGGGACGACCTGTCGGGCGTGACACTCGTCGAGGAGGAGGACAGCGAGGGCGCCGTACCGGACGTCGTCGTGCTCGGCGGAGCCGGCGCCGCGTTCACGTACGCGGCACTCAACCGGGCCTTCCGCCACGTGCAGCAGGGCGCCCGGCTCGTGGCCATGCACCGGAACCTGTACTGGCGTACCGCCGGCGGGCTCGACCTCGACACCGGGGCGTTCCTCGACGGTCTGGAGCGGGCGGCCCGCACGGAGGCGGAGATCACCGGCAAGCCCGCCGGGGCGTTCTTCGCCGCGGCCCTGGCCCACCTCGGCGCCGCCCCGTCCGAATCGCTGATGGTGGGCGACGACATCGAGTCGGACGTGCTGGCGGCCCAGCGCGGCGGAATCACCGGCGTACTGGTCAGGACCGGCAAGTACCTGCCCGAGACCCACGCGGCAGCGGACGGCACCCCGGACCACGTCCTGGACTCCTTCGCGGACGTGCCCGCGCTGGTGGAACGGCTGGGGCACCCCTGATGGCCCCCCTCGCCGTACCCGCGCGCGGGTACGGGACGGTCGGGGGCCTTCAGTCCACTCAGTCCGCTCAGTTCGTTCAGCGGACCTCGACGAAGACGGGGTTGGAGTAGAACCACAGGTCGTCCCAGGGACTCTCCAGCCCGTCGGCGAGCGGCTCCGCCTCGTCGGTGCCGGTGCCGCGCACCCGGGCGTACAGGTCGCCCTCCACGTCGCGCAGGGTGTGCCGCACGACGTACTCGCCCTTGTGCCGGTGCCAGTCACCCGGACCGAACCGCGCCACGACCTTCGTCGTCGGGTTGGTGTCCGTGTCGAGGCTCGCGGCCGGGCCGGTGACCCGGCCGACGATCAGGTCGACACGCCGGACCTCCGGGCGGTCACCGTTCGCGTTCTTCCCGTCGAGCGGCCGGAACCTGATCTCGATGTCGACGTCCGTGCGGTTGCGGGGGCTCACCGTGAGCGTCTCGCCCATGGCGGCCACGCGGCCGCGATTGCTCGCCGTGAGGCCGAGGCCGGTGATCAGATCACCCGTGCCGACCCAGATCCGGCCGTTGCGGAGCCCGTCCATGATGTCGGCGTAGTCCTGCCTGGCCAGCACATGGGTCTTGCTGTACTCGCCCGGCCAGAAGTCGGAGCCGCCGCGCGTCCAGTGGACGTGCGAGTCCGAGGTCGCGGTGATCCACCAGCGCCGGCCTTCCCCGAGCAGCGAGTCCCACAGCCCGCCGACGACAGCAGTCATCTGGTCGAAGCCGCCATGGGTCGGGTGGTTGCCGTATCCACCGCGGGCGCCTCCGTTGAGCGGGCCCGCCTGGTGGCCGGGAGCGCCCTCGAAGCCGATGTAGATGTCCGGTGCGGCGTTGTTGCCGTTGCGGAACTCCCTGGGTGTGTCCTGCCCGTAGACGCCGAGGCCGGTCGCCGAACGCGAGGCGTGGTGCGCGATCACGAGGGGCTTGCGCCGCATGTCCTTCGCGGCCTTGAGGAACTCGACCATCTTCGCCTCGGTGTCCCGGCCCGCATCGGCGGGAAACGGGTCGTACTTGGCGAAGCGGCTCTCCAGCTCGAACAACTGCTGGGCCTCGTCCCGGTGGTGCGGGATCATCAGCGTGTGGTGGTCCATGGCCGGGGCGTCGAACTCCATCCCCCAGAACTGGAGGACCTCGGGCACGAGTGCGCGCGAGCGCAGGAGATCGGGATAGGCCTGCTCGAGGTTGACCTTCGAGTGCGTCGGCCCGCCGTGGTCCGTGCACATCACCCAGTCGAGACCGAAGTTCTTGGCCATGATCGCGTTGGTGACGATCGGGTAGACCGCGTCGGCCCCCTTGCGGAACACCGGCGGATTCTTCGTCGTGTCGAAGGCCCCGCTGTACTCCGAGTGCACATGGTGATCCCCGGCGCGCCACACCCGGTCACGGGAGTTGCCGGGCTTCGCGCGCCGGTCCTCGCCGCTGTCGGCGAACGCGGTGCCGCCGCCCACCAGCGGGCTCGCGGCCGCCAGAGTCGCCCCGACCCCGGCGTACTTGACCAGGCGGCGCCGTGAGATCGCCGCGGCCTCGGGGTCGTCGGAGTTCTTCTTGTCCGTCACAGTGAGCCTCTCGTTCAACCGCGCTGGGGGGCGAGGGCCGAGTCTCGGTGACCGAACCGAACGCAGCATGAACACAGGCCGCGGCCACGGGGAACAGCTCTGCTCCGGACCGCGTGGCGATGCGCTTGCAGGGCCGGGGCAGGGCAGTCGGACTGCGATGCGCTCCTAGGGCCGGGGGGCAGGGCAGTCGGACGCAGCGGGGTGTTGTCGGTGGTGCTGGCTAATCTGCGGGCCATGGGAAATTTCGGCGGTTCGCTCGCGATCGGATCCACGGCAGAGCTTCGCGATCCGATGAGGGCGACGGGCTATGTCGGCATCGAGGACGCGGACGTTCTGGCGGAGGGCTGGCAGGCGGTGGAGTTCGCCGACGCGGATCAGCGCAGCCTGCCAGGACTTGTGGAGAAGACCGGTGCGCCGGTCGTCATGGTGTCGTTCCTGGACAGCGATGTGGGGTTCGTCGAGGCCATGGCGCCGGACGGCGGAGCCTGGGACGGGCTGCTCAACCGCGGTATGGCGGAGAGCTACGACATACCGCTGGAGGATTTCCCGGTGGAGCCTGCCGTAGCGGGCGCCCTCGCGTGGTCGGCCGCAGCCGGGCTGGCCTCCGACGCCGAAGTCGTCCGACAGGCGCTCACCGGGTCCGCCACCAGTGCGGAAGAGCTGTACGGGCTCCTCCTGGTCGGCCTGGGCATCCCCGGGGCCTCATCGGCCGCGTAGTCCGCCGTCGGCCGGCTGCTCCGGCAGCGGGCGGTCGTCGACGACGTGCTTCATGACGAGGGTCGACGTCAGGCGCTGGACACCGGGCAGGGTGGCCAACTGCCGGTCGTAGAGCTGCTGGAAGGCGGCCAGGTCGGTGGTGGCCACGCGCAGGAGGTAGTCGGGTTCGCCGAACAGACGCTGGGCCTGGATCACGTGCGGGACGGCGGCCACGGCCTCTTCGAACGTGGTGACGGTGTCGCGGTCCTCCCAACGCAGGGTGGCGAAGACCAGGGCCTCGAAGTCGAGCCCGACGGCGGCCGGGTCCACGACAGCGCGGTAGCCGCGGATCGCTCCCTCCCGTTCGAGATCGCGCAGGCGCCGGTGACACGGCGAGACACTCAGCTTCACGCGGGCGGCCAGCTCGGTCACCGTCAGCCGCCCGTCCAACTGCAGCTCGGTAAGAATCTTCCGGTCCAAGGCGTCCATGGAGAAGATTCTCCCTCAATCAGCGCGATCATGGAGAAAGAACGGGAACACATTCGGGCAGAACGGTCCTAATCTTTCCTCTCGCCACAAGAATGTGAGAGGAAAATGCTCCATGGACACGACCACACTGGCGACCTTTCTGGCGGTGGACCTCCTGCTGGTGTTCACCCCCGGCGCGGACTGGGCCTATGCGATCGCTGCCGGACTGCGGGAGCGGTCGGTGGTGCCTGCGGTCGCCGGACTGATAGCCGGATACGCCGGATACACCCTGCTCGCCGTGGCCGGCCTCGTGGTGATCGTCGCAAGCTCGGCGAGCCTGCTCACCGCACTGACCGTCTTGGGTGCCGCCTACCTGATGTGGCTCGGCTGGAACGTCCTGAAACGGCCGACCGGACTGAGCGCGCCGACGGAGACGCTGGACTCCTCCCGCCGGAGAGTCGTGCTGAAGGGCGCCGGGATCAGCGGCCTCAACCCCAAGGCGCTGCTGCTGTACTTCTCGCTGTTCCCGCAGTTCATCGACCCCGCATCGGGCTGGCCCGTCGCCGCCCAGACCGGGCTGTTCGGCACTCTCCACATGGCGCTCTGCGCCGTTGTCTACCTCGCCGTGGGCGTCCTTGCCCGCACGCTCCTGAAGACCCGGCCGTCAGCCGCCCGCGCGGTCACCCGGGCCTCCGGCGCGATGATGATCGTCATCGGCGGCTTCCTCCTCGCGGAACGCCTGGCAGGCTGATCACCCTCTGTACTCGGCTCCGCCGGGTGACCGGAACCGGATCGCTGCTCACGGCCGAGTGCCGGCCGCGCACCAACTGCTGAAGGAGCGCACGCACGTGGAAGACCGAACGTCGCAGGAACCGGCGAGCCCCGAAGTCCGGGCGCGCGTCCAGGAAAGCTTCGACCGCCAGGGGCTGATGGCACACCTCGGTGCGCGTATGGCGCACATCGCGCCGGGCCGCGTCCACATCGTGCTTCCCTCACGCCCCGAAGTCACCCAGCAGCACGGCTACTTCCATGCGGGCGCCACCAGCGCCATCGCGGACAGTGCGGGTGGTTACGCGGCCTTCACGCTGTTCCCCGAGAACACCTCGGTACTCACCGTCGAGTACAAGATCAACCTTCTGGCGCCCGCCGTCGGCGACAGCATCGAGGCGGTGGGAACAGTCCTGAAGGCGGGGCGAACGCTGACCGTGTGTCAACTGGAAGTGTTCGGTGTCCAGGACGGCCGCCGCTCGCTCGTCGCGAACGGCCAGCAGACGCTGATCCGTGTGAACAGGCCCGAACGGTGACGGCGGAGCAGCGACCGCAGGCGGCAGCACGGCGCGCTCGGCTGCCGTAGCCAACTCCGGCCCACCCGGTAAAGTGGCGATCTTCGGCCGGCGGAAGCCGTACGGAGTCCTTGAAGGCCGGGCACACCATGCAACTCGCCGACCATCCCGCACACCGCCGACTCGGCGCCGCCCTGGATGACCTGGCTGTCACCTTCCGTGGCATGACCGCGCGTCCGGATGAGACCAACTGTGAGTGTCACTGGGGTAGTTCCGATGAACTCGCCCTCCTGAAGACGCCGGACGTGGAGCTGGAGCCGGACCTTCTGCGCCGGACCTGGCAGGCCACCGACTGGACCGACTCCGCGGCCGTGCTGCGTCGAGTCCTGCCGCAGTTCGCAAAGGTCCTGGTCGCCGGTCGGGCAGACCCCCTGTTCGGACTGCAGGAGGCCGGACAGGCCTTCGCCCGCGGCGGCTGGCAGCAGTGGCCCGACGATCACGCCGGTCCCGTACGCGAGTTTCTGCACGCGTGGTGGGTGCACAGCCTCACCGACCCGGATGCGGTCGTCCCGGCGCACGAGGTCTTCGTGATGTGTGCCGAGGCGTCCGGAACGGTCGGACCCTGGCTTGCCGAATGGGAGGAGCGGACCGGCCACCTCAGCGACCGACGTCTCGTGGAGGCAGCGGCTGAATGGGAGTACGAGCTGCTGGGAGACAGCCTGCCGTGGAGCGGCTGGTACGGGCACGACGAGGAGGAGATGCGCGCCGAACTGGTCGCATGGCTCCTCGGCCACGCCGCGGTGCGACTCCGCGCGTCGGGCGCATCGGAGGATCTGCAGCACCGGATACGGCTGCTCGGACTCACCGACGAGGACCGCTGGATGGATCCGCACTGGCCGGGCCACCGCTACTGACGACCAGTAGGTGCTGCGGCTCCGCTGCTACCAGGCCGGTCGGGGATCTTGCCGCTCTGTCGAGAGTTTTGCCGGAACTGTGCTGCCCGCGTCGGTCCGCCACAGATATCCCGGACTCGGTGCGTATGCGTCGGAGGCCGGAGCCGGGGAATGAAAGCGCTGGGTGCGCGGAAGCGGCACCTCGACCAGTCTGCCGTCGTGAATCATCCACAGGCCGAAGCAGTCGTCCTCCTCATCGTGGATCAGGACCTGCACCTGGCCCGGGTTGGGCCACGGAAGCGATTCGAGATGCTTCAGCAGCCCGGTGCGCGGCCCCACGCGGTGGAACTCGATGACCCATCCGCCTACGAACAAGTCGAGGGGCTGGAAGTGACCGTTCCAGCTACGTGACTCGTCGGGGCGGGTCAGCGGTTCCATGACCTCGTCCGCGTACGTCGCCAACACGATGACCTGCGCAATTCTGCTCATGGCGGAGTATCGCCGCATGGCGCACGGCAAGGGCAACCCCTTTTGGGAGCAGCGCCGCCCCGGTCGACCCGCGCTGGGCGGCGGCCCGTTGATGCGGGTGTCCGGGAGGCGGAGTCGACGGCCAAGGCGAGCCGGCGGGGCGCCGTCCAGGAAGGCGGCTCCGGTCCAGTGCTTGGGCGCTCCGGACCAGAGGGCGAAGTGCCGACCGGGCCGGGGGCCGGCGGACGGCTGGACTGGACCGAGCCGGGAGAAGTTGTGTCAGTCCGCTGCTCTACACTTCGGCTCTCGCACGATCCAGAGATCATTTCCCGGGGGGGAAATCAGCATGGCGACACCGCCGCAGAACATTGATCCAGTTCCGCCAACTCAGCCCGCACCTGTGCCCGTACCGCTCCAGGGGCCCGCACCCGCACCGCTCCAGGGGCTCGCGGGGGCCGACTCTCAGTGCTGCCAATTCTGCGGAGGGATGCCGGCGCTCAAAGCCACCGTCCGCGGGCATCAGGGCTTTCTGATCGTCATGCGCTTCCTCAAGGTGCGGGGGCTCTTCTGTCGCACCTGCGGCATCGCGACGCACCGTGAGATGAGCACCAAGACGCTGTGGCAGGGCTGGTGGGGCATCGCCTCCGTGATCATCACCCCGGTCACCCTGATCTCCAACCTCGTCGCTCGCGTTCGCTTCGGCCGAATGGCGCCTCCCGCCAACGGCATGCAGCCTCCGCTCGACCCAGGGAAGCCGGTCATTCGACGTGTCGAGGCATTTGGCGTCCTCGCGCCGTTCCTCATCGTCGGGTTCTTCGCGATCGCCGCGCAGCTGGACGACAGCGCGAACACCGCGGGTGTCGGTGAGTGCGTGCGCGTCAGCGGAACGGAAAGCGCTCCTGAAGTCGCCGTCGTCGACTGCGGTTCGGCCGAGGCGGAGTTCAAGGTTGCGGAGCGGTACGAGGACAGTGACGCCCACTGCGACCGCACGGTCTTTTCCGAGTACGCCGAGTACGGAGGCCGAGACAGCTTCACCCTGTGCCTCAGTCCGCTCGACTGAGGGCTGTCCCGTCACTCTTGGCGGATCGGTGCGCAGCGGCAGATGCGGTGCATCACAAGGCGACGCCGAGGTGGTGGCTTCTGCGAGGCCGGTCGACAGGCGTGACTCGTTGATGCCGATACCGATGGTGACCGCGTCTGCCGTGCCGGAGAGCTCTGCGTAGTGTTCCGGCTCCGTGGCATCCGGCCACGGAGCCCGCGCAATATCCGCTTGGCGGACCACGGCGACCCTTGCTACGTTTCCGGAGGCCGTGCGAGAGAACGAGGAGGTGGTACCCGTGAACGCAGTATCGACATGGGTGCTCCCCTCCGGGGCCACGGTCGGGCGATAGGTCGTCCGGGAGCGCCGTTCTGAGCACTCCCGAAAGGCACGACCATGCAATTCACTTCCGAACAGCGCCTCGACGACGGCGTCCTCGAACGCGAATTCACCCTGGGCGAGATCCCCGGCATCCTGTGGACGCCCGCATCCGCTTCCGCATCCGCGCCGGTGCCGTTGATCCTGCTCGGCCATCCCCCGCTCGGGCTGCACAGGATGTACCCCCGGCTGGCGGGGCGGGCCCGGCAGGCCGCGGCGGATGGGTTCGCCGCCGCCACCATCGAGCTCCCCGGGAGCGGTGACCGGCCCCGTTGGGCCGCCGCCGAGAAGGCCCGCGCCGACCTGCGCCGGGTGATGGAGGCCGGCGAGCCGGTCGACGACGAGATCATCGACGCCCTCGTCCTCCCGCTCGTCGAAAAGTCGGTCCCGGAATGGCAGGCCGCTTTGGGCGCCCTCCTGTCGCTGCCCGAGATCGGCGGCCCGGTCGGGTACTCGGGGGGAGTGATCTCCATCGGTATCCGGCTTGCGGTGGTCGAGCCGCGCATCGTCGCCGCCGGCTTCTTCGCCGGGAGTTTCGTGCCTCGCGCCATGTTCGAGGAGGCCCGCCGGGTCACCATTCCGCTGCACGTCCTGCTGCAGTGGGACGACGAAGGGAACGACCGGCAGGCGGCCCTGGACCTGTTCGACGCCTTCGGCTCGAAGGAGAAGACGCTGCACGCCAACATGGGCGGGCACACCGGCGTCCCGCAGTTCGCGGGGGACGATGCGGCCCGGTTCTTCGCCCGGCACCTGAAGTGAGGCCGGGCCGTCGGGCCGACGGCCGGCAGTGAACGGTGTCGGCCGGGACGGTGCTCGTCGAGACAGACCCGGCTCTTCTCAGCTCTCTGCACTGCGGGCCCCTGCCGACTCCGGCAGGGGCCCGCGCTGCCCGGCCCGGCGTACCGATCGAGTGCCGCGGTCCGTACTGACCGCTCAGCGACCCAGCCGGGCCGCGAGCCCGTCGAGCACGCAGTCCAGGCCGAACGCGAAGTCGACGTCGGGGTCGGGTTCCTCGGCTTCGTGGACGCGGCGGGCGAGCATCGGGTGTTCCCCCGCCGCGATGACCTCGCTGATGTAGGGCCCGACGCTGCGCTGCCACTCCTCCTCGGTGAGCCCGGTGCGCTGCTCCGTGCGTCGGAGGGCCTGCTGGGCGGCGACCGAGCCCAGGACGTACGCGTGCACGGCGCCGAGCGCCTGCGAGGCCAGGGTGATGTCGGGCGTGAGCGCGACGGCGGCGCGCAGCGCGGACTCGGACCGACGCAGCGAGTTGGGGCCGAGCGCTGGTCTCCCCGTCAGTTCGCCCGCCAGCCAGGGATGCCGCAGCAGCGTCGTACGCGACGCGTGTGCGACCGCCTCCAGACCGGCACGCCAGTCCTCGACGGACTCGGGCAGCGGATCCTCGCCCTGTGCCGCGTCGACCATCAGGTCCACCAGCTCGTCGCGGTTGGTGATGTACCGGTAGAGCGTGGCGGTCCCGGAACCGAGGTCACCCGCGACCCGCCGCATCGACACCGCCGCCAGTCCCTCCGCGTCCGCGACGGCCAGCGCGGCGGCCACGTACTGGTCCACCCCAGGCGCGCGTCGCCGCGGTTCGGGGCGCGGCCGGGTCCACACCGAGGAGGGAACGGGGTCGGTCATCGGGGCGGTCCTTTCCTCGTTGACCCGCATCATACCTTCTGGCTACGGTGTATCCATGACGGAGACAGTGTATCCAGAAGTACCCGTTCTCGTGGTCGGAGGCGGCAGCGTCGGCCTGCTCACTGCGGCGCTGCTCACCCACCACGGCGTCCCCGCGGTGCTCGTCGAACGCCGGTCCGGGCCGTCGGTGCACCCACGTGCCACCGGCATCGGACCGCGTACCGTCGAAATCCTCCGCGAACTCGGGCTCGACACCGCCGTCGACGCCGCCGCGGTCGACCTCCGGGGCGGCGCGGGCAAGGCGGTGGCACGGACCGTCGTCGAGATGGGTGCGGGCGACGTCGTGACCGTGCCCATGCCGGTCCCGTCCGCCGACGAACCGGACGTGACGCCGTTCAGGCTGCGCGGCGTCTGCGCCCAGGACCGGCTCGACGCCGTCGTGGCAGCCGACCTGGCACGCCGAGGAGCGGACCTGCGCTGGTCGACCCGCCTGGCCGGCATCGCGCAGGACGCCGACGGGGTCGATGTCGAACTGGAGGGACCGGACGGCCGCTACTCGCTGCGGTGCGGGCGCGTCGTCGCCGCCGACGGCACGCACAGCACCGTGCGGGGCGCCCTCGGTGTGGGCACCTCCGGGCCGGGCGACCTGGGCAAGTCGATGATCAACATCCTGTTCCGCGCCGACCTCCGGCCGCACCTGCGGGGTATGTCCTTCGCCACCTGCACGATCACCACACCGGAGGCGCCCGGCCTGCTGGCCACCGTGGACGGAGAGACGAACTGGGTCTTCCACGTCCCCTGCGACGTCGACGGCGGCGAACGCCCCGAGGACTTCACGCACGAACGCTGCGCCGCGGTCGTCAGGCTGGCGGTCGGCGATCCCGGCCTCGACGTCGAGGTGCGCAGCGTGCTCGCGTGGCGGCCCCGGAGCGCGGCGGCCGAAAGCTTCGCCGTCGGCCGTGTGTTCCTCGTGGGCGACGCCGCGCACACCGTGTCGCCCCTGGGCGCGTTCGGCCTCAACACCGGGGTCGCCGACGCGCACAACCTGGCGTGGAAACTGGCCGCCGTCCATCACGGCGAGGCCGGTGCCGGGCTGCTCGACACCTACGCGCACGAACGTGAACCGGTGGCCGCGGCGACGCTGGACCAGGCGATGCGCAGGCTCGCCGACCCGCAGCTGCACTGGGGACGCGGACCCGAGGCCGACGCCGCCAGGGCGGCGGCGGGGGTATGGGCGGCGCCGGTCGTGCACCTCGGCCAGCGGTACGACTCGGCCGCCGTTGTCGATCCGCGGCCGGAACTCCCGTCCACGGTCGACCTGGTGCTGGACGGATCGCCGGGGTCCCGGGTGCCCCACGCGTGGATCGACGGGGTATCCACGCTCGACCTGGTGGCGTCCCGGTGGACCCTGCTGGTGGGCGACGCCGGCGAGCGCTGGATCACCGCCGCGGCGGGCGCCGGACTCCCCGCGCATCGCGTCGCGGTCCCGTGGCTGCCGGAGGAAGGGGCGCTGCTCGTCCGTCCGGACGGGATCGTCGCGATGCGCGCCACGGCGTCGCCGGCGGATCCCGCTCGGTTCCTCACCGAGGTCATGGACCAAGTACTGGCCAGGCCGGTCCCGGTGCCGAGCCCCTGAAGGTAGGCGCCTGGACGTGGGCGCCTCGACGTGGGCGCCTGGACGTGGGCGCCTCCGCTTCCTGCTGTCAGGAACGGGCCATGAGGGCGGCGAGCCCCGCCCGGGTGGCGACGTCGGTCTTGCGGAACACCCTGGAGAGGTGGGTCTCGACGGTACGCGGACTGAGGTACAGCCTGGTCGCGATCGCCTGGTTGGTGAGGCCCTCCGCCACCATTTCGGCGACCTCCCGTTCGCGTGCCGTCAAGGAGGCCAGCCACGGCGGGGCGGGGGAGGACGGGGAGGGTACGGACGGCCGCGTCAGCTCCGCCAGGCCGACCAGCAGGCCTGCGCCTCCGCCGGTGGCCAGCCGGTGGCCCTGCTCCCACATGGCAGCACCGCGCGCTCCGAACCCGGCAGCCGTCATCGCCGGGGCCGCGAGCAGCAGTGACCGCGCCTCCCAGAACACCGCGCCGGAACGCGCGCACTCCGCCGCCGCCTCGGCGAGCAGCGTCGCCGCAGTGGACGGGTCGCCGCCGTGCAGGGCGAGCTGTGCCGCGCTCCGCAGCGCGGAGGCGCGCTGCACGGGCAGGCCGAGCCGCTCCGCGTCCTTACGGGCCCGCTCGGACCATGCCGACGCGGAGTCGACGTCCCCGGTGGAGAGGGCCGCAGTGACGAGGAGTTCCGACAGGAGGGGGCGCATCGAGGGCTGCAGGCCACGCAGGTCGTCGCCCCCGGCCCGGAGGAGGGCGTCCCGGGCACGGTGCGGATCACCGCCGGTGAGCGCCGCGTAGCCGAGCATGCACCAGGCCATGGAGGCCCGCCAGTTGTCGCTCGGACCCATGGACGCGACGGCCTCCTCGGCGGCCGCCAGGGCCTCCGGGTCGCCTGGGGCGGACGCCGCGATGCGTACCTGGGCCTTGTTGGCCAGGACGAAGGCGAGCAGTTCGCTGCTGCCGATACCGCGGGCGATGTCCTCGGCCTCGTCCGCCAGTTCACAGGCCGAAGGCAGCCGGCAGGTCTGGATCCGTACGTGTGCCTTGCACAGCAGCAGGAGCGGCAGGAGGTAGACCTGCCCGCTGCGCCGGGCGATCCCCAGGCCCCGGTCCGCGTGACGCTCGGCATCGGTGAAGCAGCCGAGGAATGCCTCCGCCCAGCCCAGCCTGCCCAGCGGTTCGCACAGCGCCGTGAGGTCGTCGTCGGGCAGACCGTCCAGCAACCCGGCCGCCTGCGCGGCGTACGAGCTCGCCGCGGCCACACCGCCCTCGTAGGCCTCGCCGAACGCGGCGACCGCCAGTGCCCCCGCCTCGCCGAGTTCGTTGCCGAGAGCGCGGGCATCCGCGAGGGTCCGCGCGACCTCGCCCCGCATCTGCGGATACGAGGCGTTGTGCGGTGCGGACGAGCTCAGTTCGAGGCCGATCGACACCCTGTCGGACGGCGACAGTCCCGGCTGCCTGCTCAACTCGCGCCGCAGGAGCGCGATTGCCTCCGGATATCTTCCGAGATGCCGCTCGGTCGAGGCACACAGCACGACCGCCGACGTCCGGACGCCGGCCTCGTCGGGACCGACCGTGCTGATCACCTTGTGCAGCAGGTCGCGGCTCTCCCGCAGCCCGCCGGCGACACCGAGCGCACGTGCGCGACGCAGCATCAGATCGCGTCGCTCAGGTGCGCGTTCGACCGTGTCGGGCAGCAGCCGGAGAGCCGCCCCGAGCCAGTGTGCGCAGCTCGTCGGGGCCGTCGACGCAGTCTGCTCGGCCGCCTGCCTCAGTACGGCGTACGCCTGCGGGTCCCACGAGGTCACCGACCGTTCGACGTGCCGGGCCTGCTCGACGGCCGGTGCGCCGGTGCGGGCCAGCTCGGCGGCTGCGGCGCGATGGATCTCGACGCGCCGTCGGACGGCGGTGGACTCGTGGACCAGGGTCCGGATCACCGGGTGGCGCAACACCATGCGGCCGCCCGGGCCCGGCCGCACGAGGTCACGTCGCGCCAGGGCGTCCAGATCGTCGTCGAGCTCGGCGTCGGTACGACCGGTCGCCCCGCGGATCACCGGGGGCACCGCGTGATCGCCGAGCACGGCGATCGCCTCCAGGGCACGGTGCTGCGACGGGGTCAGCGGGGCCAGCTCGTTCAGCAGCAGTGCTCCGAGTCCGGTGGGCAGTTCGCCGAGACCGTTCTCGGCGGAGGCCGAGGAGGACGCAGGGCGACGCGCGGCGCCCTCGCGGTGCGCGTGCAGGAGGGAGAGGAAGTAGAGCGGGTTGCCCTCGCCTGCGGCATAGAGTTGCGCGGCCCGGCCGCGCGGCAGATCGGGGGCGAGCCCTTCGACGCATTCCTGTTCCGCGAGCGGCGCCAGAGCGATCCGGAGCACCG
Organism: Streptomyces sp. NPDC056452; assembly: GCF_042796085.1. Taxonomy (NCBI): domain Bacteria; kingdom Bacillati; phylum Actinomycetota; class Actinomycetes; order Kitasatosporales; family Streptomycetaceae; genus Streptomyces; species Streptomyces sp. NPDC056452. The sequence continues at coordinate 69,633 of NZ_JBHTRI010000016.1, read as the reverse complement.
CATCGGTGTCGACTCCGCGGGTGAGAGCCGCGGTGAGTGCGGCCGGCGTCTGCCGGTCGCGGCGGGCGACGACGAGGACGACCGGGCCGGGTACGGGATGCCGGACGAGATGGTCCAGGAGCTCCAGCGACGCCGGGTCCGCCCAGTGCACGTCGTCCAGCGCCACCACCAGGCCGCCGGCCCGGCCGAGCTGCGCCAACAGCCCTGCCACCGAACGGTGGAGGCCGAAGCGGTCGGCGCTGGCCGCCGCCGGTCCGGGGGACGGCCCGGCGCCACGGCCGCCGAGGATCGGGGAGACCGCGTCGAGCAGCTCCGGTGCCGTGTGCGGCAGGCGGTCGTCCAGATCGGCGAACGCGTCGGCGAACGGATGGAAAGGGAGATGCCGTTCGTACTCGGCCGCCCGGCCGCGCAGCACCGTCATCCCGCGCCGCCGTGCGCGCAGGCAGAGTTCCGTCATCAGCCGGCTCTTACCGATCCCCGCCGCGCCGGTGATGTCGACGAAGGGCGGTGCCCCATGGCCCAGCCGGTCGATCACCGTGTCGAGCAGTCCCAGTTCGGCCGTTCGGCCGACGAGAGGACTCCCGCTGTCGTGAGGTGCGGATGAGCCTTCCGGCGCTCCCACGTGTGTGATCTCCCTGCCGAACTCCACGGCTTTGTCTATCACGTTGGACGCAAGACCGTTCGGGAGTCGTACACGCCGCGTCCAGAATCTCCGCCGAGGGCGCGGGGCGTACGGCACGCCTCGTTGCGGCGCCTCCCGCCTTTTCAGCCGAACAGGGCAAGGGCGATCCAGGCGAGGATGCCGACGAGGACTCCGAGAACGAGGGCGGCGATCTCGGCGGCGATGAAGACCAGTACGTAGTCACCGTTGTGACTCCACGTGGCGTCCCGCGCGCAGGCGCGGAAGGACAGCGACAGGGCGAGGAAGGGGCCGAGGATGAGCCCGGTGACGGTGACCCACGTCCCCAGCGCGTAGCCCGACGGTTCGTGGGCCCGGCCCCTCACCATCCGCACGTCCACGGTGCTGCCGGGCTCGTGCGTCCTGGCAGCCTTGTCCAGCATGACCTCACGCCGGGGCTCACCCGCCGCGCGCGGCGTGTACATGCCTGTGCAGTCGGTGCCGTCCTGATAGCCCTGCGCGTCGGTGGACTCGTAGCACCCGCTGATCCTCATGACGCCGTCCACGGGGCCGATGCCCAGGACGGCCGCCAGGTGGGGTCCCGGGAGCACCCAGATCAGCCACCCGGCGACGGCGAGGCTGACCACCGCTCCGGTCAGACCCACCCTGCGTTCCCATGTCCCTGCCGTTCGCGCCACACCGCCTGCCCTCCCCATAGGCAGCCGTCACGCAGACCGGCTGTGACGTGTTCGGCTCACTGACCGACCTCGACCCTCCCACCCATCACGGTGCCGCGAGTCCGTGAATTCCCTGACGGGCCTACGTAATTCAGGGCGTGCCCGGTTGGTCGGCCGGTCAGTACGTGGCGAAGTACGTGATTCCACCGACGCCCTCGGCAGCGGATCCTGCGAGCATCGATCCCCGCGCCGCAGCACAGCCACGTGCAGGCCGCTCCCGGAATTCGGATGATTCACCCGTCGAACAAGAGGTGCTTTCGTGTCACACCGCGTCCTCGTTTCCCGCATCCTCGGAGCGGTCCTGGCCCTGTCCCTCGCCGCCTGCGGATCCACGGCGGACAAGGACTCGGACATCCCGGGCCCGGCAGCCGCAGGCAGCGTGGCCGGCGGTGGTGCGGCCGACGAGGGCGCGTCAGGGGACTGCCCCGAGAAGCACGCGGTGACCGTGCAGGACGACAAATTCGGGGGGACGGCGGACATCGACCTGTGCGCGCGTCCCGAAGTGCACCGGACAGCCGTCAGCGCGCCCTGGGCCAGCGTGTACGACAGCGTCGGCGTGAGCCCGCCCCTCAACATCATGCCGGTCTCCTGCACGGGCGAGTCCGAGGACAGCTGCAAGGTGATCAAGGTCAGCGATGCCGAGCTGTGCAATCAGGCCAAGCCCGACTGCCACCCGCAGCGCGGCGAAGAGGTACCCGTGCTCTGTTCGGCCGTGGACAAGCTGAACTCCGACAGGCCGTACTACGGCGTGCTCCTCGACAGCAAGCGTCTGCTGGCCATGGGGACGGATCATGACCGGAGCTACACCAAGGTCTTCACCGACAAGGGAGACATTCCCGTGGGCTATGTGGATGCCGAGACACTGGAGAAGGTTAAGGGCGAACTGCCTGCCTGTGACGGCACCCTGCTCCACGGCTCGGGAGCGCGAACTCTCGGGCAGATGCAGGGCCTTCCCCTCGATTGACTCTCCGCGGGACGCGCCACCGCGTATCCCCTCGGCCACCCGGTGACAGAGGGAGGGCGCCGGACCGCCCCCACCGGGGGCGGGGGCGGTCCGGCGCCTACGTGTTCGCTACGGGGCCTGGTTGCGGTGCTGTGGCCTGCAAAGAGAGCCCTTCGAGGGACCTGCGGCCAAGTGCCGAGAAGGCGCTTGGACTGAGCTGCTAGGTAGCTGCTTACGAGCTTCGATACGTATTCGACCGCGGCAGCGGGCCAGGATCCTCTTCACTGGCTGCATGGAACTTGTTGAGAAGCCGATCGAGTGGGACCAGAGCAAGCACAGTGCTGGCACAAAGTCCCATCAACGGCACTGCGCTTGGAACGCCCCGTGTTCGAACGCCGCAGCTTGGAGCGTCCATGTGAGGGACCGGGGCGGTGACAGTTGGTGGGCCGTCTGCGAGGAACACCGTGCTGCCTCGCCGGTATTGAGAGCCGTGCTGCCTGTCAACTAGCGCGCAGCTCCGGGACGGCGGCGCCCAGCGCCCTCCTGCCAGGTCCCGGGCAGGTGTCACGCCACGAATCGAACGTCCCCCTGCTCATTCACGGCATATACCGTGATGTCAAGCAGGTCGCGCACGGCCTGGGGTACCCGCAACGCCGCTGCGACGCAGGACTCGGGGACGACTACGGCGTAGGCCGTGTTCATCTCGCCGGTCATGCGGCGCAGAAGCTGCCCGTACGCGGTGTCGACGTCCAGGCCTGGCGCACTCGTCCTGCCTTTGACCTCGGCAAGGAGGCGGCGCCCGTCGGCATGGACCGCGTCGACGTCCACATCCCCTCGCTCGGCCTTGAAGCGCAGAGTCCATCCACTGTTGGCCAGCCACTGCTCGAATGCTGCCTGCACACGGGCTTCGTCCCCTCTGGGCACGGCTCCTCCTCTCGGCTTGAGGCGCCGGCCCTCCCCGCCGTGACCTGGGGACGCTCCGGCGCTTACGCGGTCGCTACGCGGCCCTCGCTACGGTGCTGTGACCTGCAAAAAAGACCCTCCCGAGGGAGGGTCTGACGTCGTACGGGATGTGTGCCCCCGGCAGGACTCGAACCTGCGGCCAAGCGCTTAGAAGGCGCCTGCTCTATCCACTGAGCTACGGGGGCCGGTGTCGGCCTCGACGGTCCGGAGAGCGCTGAATCAAGCCATCCGTGACCTTGCCGGGACAAGGATAGGGCTCAGATCGCCTCGTCCCGGTTGCTTCACCTGCGTGGCACGATGTGGAGGTTCGGTGAAGCGAACCGATAATCGCAGGTGGGTGCGATTCATGCACCGCTTTTGACGCCTCACGCCCCGGGTGTTGTGCACTCGTTATGCCTGCGCCCCACTCGTCCCCTCTGTCCCCCAACGTGGATCCGCCGCGCAGAGGGTGCCTATACGCTTCAAAATGGCGTCAAAATTGGGCATTCTTCACATGTGGTAACCATGGACGTACGGCCCCAGCTCATCGACGCACTTTCCGCCCTGCGCGACCGTGTCGCTGCCGTGCGTCTTCCACTCCCGCTGCCGGGAGCCGCGCGCTCCCGGCAGACGAGGACCGAACTGCTCGCCCAGCTCGACGACTATCTGGTGCCCAGGCTCAAGGATCCCGATGCGCCGCTCCTCGTGGTCATCGGGGGATCCACCGGCGCCGGCAAGTCGACGCTCGTCAACTCGCTCGTGGGATGCCGGGTCAGCGAGGCCGGTGTGCTGCGGCCGACCACCCGCACCCCGGTACTCGTCTGCCACCCGGACGATCACCACTGGTTCGCAGGGGTGCGCGTGCTGCCACAGCTCACCCGGGTGTGGCTGCCGCCGGGGCAGGCCCCTGATCCGGACGGGCTCGACCACCTCGGCCCGGAGGGCGAGGACGACACCGTCCTGCGCGTGGAGACCGCGGCGACCCTGCCCCGGGGACTCGCGCTGCTGGACGCCCCGGACATCGACTCGCTCGTCGTACGGAACCGGGTCCTGGCCGCCGAACTCATCTGCGCCGCCGACGTGTGGGTCATGGTGACCACCGCGTCCCGGTACGCCGACGCGGTGCCGTGGCATCTGCTGCGTACCGCCAAGGAGTACGACGCCTGCCTGGTCACCGTCCTGGACCGGGTACCGCACCAGGTGATCGGTGAAGTGTCCCGGCAGTTCGCGGCGCTGCTCACCCGGGCCGGACTGGGCGAGGTGCCCCGCTTCACCATCCCGGAGCTGCCCGAGTCCGCAGGCGGCGGCAGCGGACTGCTGCCCACCACCGCCGTCGCGCCGTTGCGTTCCTGGCTCACCCACCGGGCACAGGATCCGGCGGCCCGTCAGCAGGCGCTGGGGCGTACGGCATCCGGAGTCATCGAGTCGCTCAACGTCCGGATGCCCGAACTGGCCGGGGCGGTCGCCGCGCAGTACGCGGCGGCGGTGCGGCTGACCGGCGTGGTCGAGGAGGCGTACGGGACGGAGTCCTCGCGCGTACGCCGACGGCTCCAGAACGGTGCCGTGCTCGCCGGTGACGCGCGCACCCGGTGGCGCGGATATCCGCTGTACAGCACCGCCGGGGAACTGCTCGACGCACTCGTGGAGAGCCTCGCGGCCCTGCTCCAGTGCGCCGTGGCAGCCGCCGACGAGCAGATCCGCACGACCTGGCAGCGCGAGCCCGCGGCAGGGGACTTCAGGTTCGAGGAGGCGGGCCGGGAAGCCGGTGGTTGGGGCCCGGCCGAGGACATCCAGGGCCGGATCGCCATGGCCGTACGGCGGTGGCGGCGGGTCCTGGAGGAGCTGGCCGAGGAAGAGGCGCGGCTGCTGGAACGCAATGCCGCACCCGACGCCGAGACGGTGGCGGCGCTGCTGGCGGCCGCCCTGCTCGGCGGGCGCCGGGCCCGGGGCGCCGGGGAGCAGCTCGCCGAACGGATCGGTGCCCAGGGCGCACTGAGGCTGCGCGACAAGGGCGGGGCGCTGCTCACCAGCTATCTGGACCAGGTCCTGCACGGCGAACGCGACCGGCGGCTCGCCCCGCTCGATGCGCTCGAGGTGGCCCCGGAACCGCAGGCCGAACTGATTGCCGCGCTGTCCGTACTGCAGAAGGAGAGGTGGAAGCGATGACCGCTGTCACTGACCAGGGCCGGGACCGGGGGCAGGGCCCCGAGCACGGAGGGGCCGGTGGGGCGGCCGACGGGGCGGCCGGGGGCGCCGAAGGAGCGGAGGGGGCGGCGGGCCGGCGCTGGGACGACGGGCTCATCGCACGACGGGCCGCGGACGCCCTGCAGGAGGGCGTCGAGAGGGAGCGTCCGCCGGACGACGACGTACGGCCTCAGGTCGAGGCGTACGGACTGCCGGGCAGCCCTCTGCGCCCGCGCCTCGATGCGCTGCGCGAGCTGGTCGGCCTCTCCCGCGCCAGGCTCGACGGGGACACCCTCGCCGAGGCGGGGCGCGTCCTGGACGAGGCATCGGCCCGGCAGCGGCTCTCCTCCCGGCACACGGTCGTCGCCATCGCCGGTGCCACCGGCAGCGGGAAGTCGACCCTCTTCAACGCTCTCGCGTGCTCACAGATCTCCGAAACCGGGCTGCGCAGGCCGACCACGTCCGCGCCGATCGCCTGCAGCTGGACCGACGGAGCCGCCGGGCTGCTGGACCGGCTGGCCATTCCCGGCCGGCTGCGGCGCAGGCCCGTGCAGGGAGGTACGGACGCCGACGAGGCGCTGCAAGGGCTCGTGCTGGTGGACCTGCCCGACCACGACTCGGCCGCGACCGGGCACCGGGACCAGGTGGACCGTGTCCTCGCGCTGGTCGACGCGGTGATCTGGGTCGTCGACCCGGAGAAGTACGCCGACGCGGCCCTCCACGAACGCTATCTGCGGCCGCTCGCCGGACACGCGGAGATCACCTTCGTCGTCCTCAACCAGATCGACCGGCTTCCCGGAGAGGCCGCCGACCTGGTCCTGGACGACCTGCGCAGGCTGCTCGACGAGGACGGCATGGCGGTGGGCGAGCACGGTGAGCCCGGCGCCACCGTCATGTCCCTGTCCGCGCTCACCGGTGACGGGGTGGCGGACCTGCGCGAGATGCTCGGCCGGTTCGTCCAGGACCGTACGGCGGCCGCGGCGCGGCTCTCCGCCGACGTGGCCGCGGCGGCGGCGCGGCTCAGGCCCGTGTACGTCGCCGAGGGACGGCCCGGACTCGGTGAACGGACGCGTGAGGAGTTCGCCGACCGGCTCGCGGAAGCCGTCGGTGCGGCAGCCGCGGGGCAGGCGGCCGAGCGCGAGTGGCGCAGGAACGCGGGGCGGGCCTGCGGGACGCCGTGGCTGCGGTTGTGGCGCTGGTACGAATCCACCCGGCAGCTCGGCGGCCTGGACCTGATGGCGCAGGCGCTCGCGCCGCCGGAGGAGGAACTCACCGCCCGGCAGCGCGTGGAGCAGGCCGTGCGCACGCTGGCGGACGACGCCGTCGTCGGGCTGCCGGCGCCCTGGGCCCAGGCCGTGCGCGAGGCTGCGGTGAGCGGGGCGAAGGGGCTGCCGGAGGCGCTGGACGAGCTCGCACGGAACGCTCAGGCCGGGACGGGAGCGGCCGGCCGGGGGCGTGCTGGGGGCGGCGGGCACAAAGGTGCCGCGGATCTCGGCGCGGCTGCCTCGGGCGCGAGGGGTGCGGGGACGCAGGGAACACAGGGCGCCCAGGGGACGCTTGGCGGGCCGGCCGGGGCGAGGGCTCCGGGCTCAGGGGCACTCGGCTCAGGATCCCTCGGCTCCGGCGCTCTCGGATCCGGGGTTTCGGGCAGGGCCGTCGCTCCCGCCGCGGGGGCGCTCGGGGGCCGGCCCGTCAGGCTTCCGCGCCCCGCGTGGTGGCCCGCCGCGGTGCTCGCGCAGGCCTCGATGACGCTGCTTCAGATCTTCGGCGGACTGTGGCTGCTCGGTCAGATCGTCGGCGTAATCGAACCCGGCCTGGTCGCCCCCGCGCTGCTCATGCTGGCCGGGGTCGTCGGCGGACCGCTCGTGGAGTGGTCCTGCGCCGCTGCCGCACGGGGCCCCGCGCGACGGTACGGGCAGGAGGCCGAAAGGCGCCTGCGCGAGGCCGCGTCCGGATGCGGCCGGGCCAGGGTCCTGGACCCCGTCGCGGCGGAGCTGGCGCGCTATCGCGAGGTGCGCGAGCGGTACGTGGCGGTGACGGAGTTTTCCACAACCGGCCGGTAGTCCACAGGCGCCGGCAGGATCCCCGATTTCCGTCCAGCATTGGGATCACACCGGATCCCACCGGACCGGTGCAGGACGGATACGGGGGACGAAATGAACGAGACCTTGGTGACGCTGGTGGGAAATGCCGCGACCGCAGTGGAGTTCCGGGAGACGGCCACCGGGGGAATGGCGCGATTCCGGATGGCGGCGACTCCGCGTCGATGGGACCGCGAGAAGCAGCACTGGGCGGACGGCCACACCAGCTTCTACACGGTGTGGGCATGGCGGACGCTGGCATCGAATCTGGCCGGTTCCGTTTCCGTCGGCGAACCCCTCGTCGTGCACGGCCGACTGAAGGTGCGTGAGGAGGAACGCGACGGGGCCTGGAAGACCTCTGTGGACATCGAGGCCGTGGCGGTGGGACACGACCTGACCCGGGGGACGGCCGCGTTCCGGCGGGTGGTGAGGGGTGAACCCTCATTGACGGCCCGTCGGCCGCGTCCACCGGGGAGCTCGGACAGAGGCGAGGCGGAGCACAGGGAGGCCGGCAGCAGCGAGGCCGGCGGTGGAGAGGCCGGCGGTGGGGAGGCAGGCAGTGCTGTGGCAGGCGGGGGCGCTGCAGGCAGGGGAGGGGCAAGGAGGGGTGGGGCAAGCAACGGTGCGGCAGGCAGGGGCCCGGAAGAATCGGCGCATCGTCAGAAACGGGCCACGGAGATGGTGTCGGTGTCCTGAAATAGGCAGGACGCGCCGGAGAAGGCGATAACGATTACGAGTCGGAATGGTTATCCAACGGTATGACGGGGGACTGCTCCTCGCCCGCTCCTTAGGATTCCTCAGTACTCATGCGGCACTTGAGTCTGCTGGCGAGGCAATCCCCACACACGCACCATGCGTGAAGGCCTCGCCCGGAGGGGAATTCTGTGTTTTCTGTGTTTTCTGCGTCCGCAGCGTCTGCTTCGCCGTCCACCGCGACGACGGAGCACTCCGCACGGAGCCGAAGCCGGGGTCGGAAGCGCGACCAGGTGCCGGGCCGGAGCCGGAGAGCCGGCCGGGGACGGGGTCTCGCCCGGCTGGCCGCCGCGGTGCTGGCTTCCGGTCTCGTCGCGGCCGGCACCCTCGCCGGTGCGGCGACGGCGGCAGCGGAGGAGACAGGCCAGCACCAGGGGGGCGCGACCGCAGTCCTGGACGGGCTGAAGACCTTCGACCGTGCGCTGCTCCACACCGGCGGCGAAGGCGGCAAGGAACGCACGACACAGGAGCTTCCCGCAGGCCTGTTCGAGATGACCGTCGACGGCGGCGGCAGGCTCAAGACCTACTGCATCGACATCCACAACCCCACCCAGGACCAGGCGAAGTACCTCGAGACCCCCTGGATCCAGACCTCGCTCGGCGCCAACAAGAACGCCGGGAAGATCCGCTGGATCCTGCAGCACTCCTACCCCCAGGTCGACGACCTCGCGGCGCTCGCCGACAAGGCCGGCACCGGGCCGCTCACCGAGCGGACCGCAGCCGCGGGCACCCAGGTCGCCATCTGGCGCTACTCGGACGACGCCGAGGTCGAGGCCGCCGACAAGCAGGCCGAGAAGCTCGCCGACTGGCTGGAGGACGAGGCCGTCAACATGGCGGAGCCCAAGGCATCCCTCGCCCTGGACCCGGCCGCGGTCTCCGGACGGGCCGGTGGGCGGCTCGGTCCGGTCACGGTCCGCACCGACGCGGGCCAGGTCTCCGTCGCGCCGCCCGCCGACGCCGCGGCCAGCGGGATCACCGTCACCGACAAGGACGGCAAGCCCATAACGGAGGCGGCCGACGGCACCGGCCTGTACTTCGACATCCCCGAGGACGCCGCGGACGGCTCCGCCTCGCTGACCGTCCAGGCGACCACCTCCGTGCCCGTCGGCCGGGCGTTCGCCGGGGTGACCAGGAGCCAGACGCAGATCCTGGCCGGCTCCAGCGAGTCCACGGTCTCCGCGACGGCGACCGCGACCTGGGCCGAGACGGGCGCCGTACCCGCTCTCACGGCGAAGAAGAACTGCGCCAAGGGCGGCGTGGACATCACCGCGGCCAACAAGGGGGACGCCCCGTTCACCTTCGAGCTCGCCGGCTTCCAGCACACCATCGAAGCGGGAGTCACCAGGACGGTGACCATCCCGGTCGCCGAGGACCAGGCGTACGACTTCACGATCACCGGGCCCGGCGGCTTCCGCAAGAACTTCAAGGGCGTCCTGGACTGCGCCACCGCGGGTAGCACCGTGACGGGTGACGGCGTGGGCACGCAGAGCGCCAAGCAGCCCGTGCCCGCCTCGACCGGCACCAGCTCCACCGGCATCGAGGGCGACCTCGCCGAGACGGGCGGGTCCAGTGCGACGCCGCTCATCGCGGGCATCGCCATCGGCCTCGTCGTCCTCGGCGGCGGCGCGGTCTTCCTGCTCCGCAAGAAGAAGCCGGCCGGCGAAGGCAACGACGGTGCGAACGCCGGGTAAGTGACCGGCGGCGCATCGTGACGATGCGCCGGTGACGGGCCCGGTACGCACCCGCGTACCGGGCCCGGTGCGTTCCGGGCGGATGAACAGGGGGTACCGGGGAGCGGACTGGTTTCCGTCCGGGTGCGGACGTCAGGCAAGATGGGTGTATCTGCCCACACCTCTATTGCTGCCGGACGGTTTCTCTTGGCTGAGTTCATCTACACCATGCGCAAGACGCGCAAGGCGCACGGCGACAAGGTGATTCTCGATGACGTCACCCTGAACTTCCTGCCCGGCGCGAAGATCGGTGTCGTGGGACCCAACGGCGCCGGTAAGTCCACGGTGCTGAAGATCATGGCGGGCCTCGAGCAGCCGTCCAACGGCGAGGCGTACATCACGCCCGGTTTCAGCGTCGGCATCCTCATGCAGGAGCCGAAGCTCGACGAGTCGAAGACCGTCCTGGAGAACGTCCAGGACGGCGCCGCCGAGATCATGGGCAAGCTCAAGCGCTTCAACGAGGTCGCCGAGCTCATGGCGACCGACTACTCCGACGCGCTCATGGACGAGATGGGCAAGCTCCAGGAGGACCTGGACCACGCCAACGCGTGGGACCTGGACGCCCAGCTGGAGCAGGCCATGGACGCCCTGGGCTGCCCGCCCGGCGACTGGCCCGTCAACAACCTCTCCGGCGGCGAGAAGCGCCGTGTGGCGCTCTGCAAGCTGCTGATCGAGGCCCCGGACCTGCTCCTCCTCGACGAGCCCACCAACCACCTCGACGCCGAGTCGGTGAACTGGCTGGAGCAGCACCTGTCGAAGTACCCGGGCGCCGTCGTGGCCGTCACCCACGACCGGTACTTCCTGAACAACGTCGCCGAGTGGATCCTCGAGCTCGACCGCGGCCGCGCGATCCCCTACGAGGGCAACTACTCCACGTACCTGGAGCGCAAGGCCACCCGCCTCAAGGTCGAGGGCCGCAAGGACGAGAAGCGCCAGAAGCGGCTCAAGGAAGAGCTTGAGTGGGTCCGCTCCAACGCCAAGGGTCGGCAGACCAAGTCCAAGGCACGCCTCGCCCGTTACGAGGAGATGGCGGCCGAGGCGGACAAGATGCGGAAGCTGGACTTCGAGGAGATCCAGATCCCGCCGGGCCCGCGTCTCGGTTCCATCGTCGTCGAGGTCGAGAACCTCTCGAAGGCCTTCGGCGACAAGGTCCTCATCGACGACCTGTCCTTCACGCTGCCGCGCAACGGCATCGTCGGCATCATCGGCCCGAACGGTGCGGGCAAGACCACGCTGTTCAAGATGATCCAGGGCCTCGAGACGCCGGACTCCGGCGCCATCAAGGTCGGCGACACGGTCAAGATCTCCTACGTCGACCAGTCCCGCGCCAACATCGACCCGAAGAAGACCCTCTGGGCCGTCGTGTCGGACGAGCTGGACTACATCAACGTCGGCCAGGTCGAGATGCCCTCGCGGGCGTACGTCTCCGCGTTCGGCTTCAAGGGCCCGGACCAGCAGAAGCCGGCCGGCGTCCTGTCCGGTGGTGAGCGCAACCGCCTCAACCTGGCGCTGACGCTCAAGGAGGGCGGCAACCTGCTGCTCCTCGACGAGCCCACCAACGACCTCGACGTCGAGACCCTGTCCTCGCTCGAGAACGCGCTGCTGGAGTTCCCCGGTGCGGCCGTGGTCATCTCCCACGACCGCTGGTTCCTGGACCGCGTCGCCACGCACATCCTGGCGTACGAGGGCGACTCCAAGTGGTACTGGTTCGAGGGCAACTTCGAGTCGTACGAGAAGAACAAGGTCGAGCGCCTGGGTGCGGACGCGGCCCGTCCGCACCGTGCCACGTACAAGAAGCTCACGCGAGGCTGATCGTGGCTCGTCATATCTACAGCTGCCCGCTGCGCTGGTCGGACATGGATGCCTTCGGCCACGTGAACAACGTGGTCTTCCTCCGCTACCTGGAGGAGGCGCGCATCGACTTCATGTTCCGGCTGGCGCCGGGGGACGGTTCGCCGTCCTTCGCCGGCGGGTCCGTCGTGGCACGGCACGAGATCGACTACGTGCGGCCGCTGGTCCACCGGCACGCGCCGGTGACCGTCGAGTCGTGGGTGACGAAGATCGGTGCCGCGTCGCTGACGATCGCCTACGAGATCAAGGACCCCGAACAGGTCTACGTACGGGCGTCGACGATAGTCGTGCCCTACAACCTGGTGGAGGAGCGGCCCCGGCGGATCACCGCCGAGGAGAAGCTCTTCCTGCAGGAATACCTCGATCAGGAGCCTGCTGCCGCATGAGGGTGCCCGTACGGTCGCTGCAGTTCGCCGACGCGAGGGAGGCGGCGGATCTCGCCGCCTTCCTCGGCCGGCTGCTCCACTACGACCGGGCCGCCGCTGTCCGCCTCCAGGCGGGCGGCGGCGCGCTGGCGGTGTTCGGCCGGCCGCCGTCGTTCGAGGTCCTCGCGATCCGTACGGCCCGGCTGGCCGACACGCACGACTTCGACACCACCGTCTCGGCCGGTGAGCTGCTCGAATCCCTGGACACCGGGGAGAGCGCCGAGGGGGGCGCCGGATCGGGCTCCCTGCCCGCCCCCGTGACCGGTCCGCCGTGGACCGGCGTGCTGCCGCCACGCCGCGGCTGGGAGGAACGGCCCGGGCTGCCGGGGCCGTTGGCCCTGCGCGCCGCCCTCACCGAGGCCGTCGCGGAGTTCCGGGCGCGCGACGAGGCGCTGCCCGAGGACCGCCGTACCCGGGCGGAACGCGACCTGATCGGCCGCGACATCTGGTCCCGCACCGTCGGCGACACCGAACTCCCGCTGCGCGCGGTCCACGCCGCCCAGTCCCTGGGCTTCCTAAAGCCCGCCCCGGACTTCCCCGTCGCGCTGCTCGGTGCCGGGTCGTGGCTGCGGCTGCGCACCCCGTACGGTTCGGTCGCGCTGAGGGGCGCCGGCGGCGGACTCGGCAACCTCGCGGTGACGGTCGGGACGGCCTGAGCGGCGTACTACTTCGCCGGTGTGTCCTTCGGATCGTCCGGCCACACCCCGATGTGGTCCTGCTCCAGCTCCAGCATCACCCGGTGCTCCATACCCAGCGCCTCGGTGTAGTCGGCGGGCAGCTGCAGCCGGCCCGCCCGGTCGAGCATCGCGTACTCCCGCGCCACCTGCGACTCCTGGCCCGTCGCCGCGTCGACCTCCGTGCGCCGCAGCACCTCGGAGGACGTACGGCCGTCACGGATCGCGACCGTGCGGCGTACCTCGCCCGCCACCGCCAGGTCATGGGTGACGATCACGATCGTGGTGCCGAGCTCCTCGTTGGCACGGCGGAACGCGGCGAACACCTGCTCACCGGTGGCCGAGTCCAGCTCACCGGTCGGCTCGTCGGCCAGCAGCACCGACGGGTTGTTCGCCAGGGCCACCGCGATCGCCACCCGCTGCTGCTGGCCCCCGGACATCTGCGCCGGACGGCGGTCGCGGCAGTCCGCGACATCGAGCATCTGCAGCAACGACTCGGCACGCGCGGCCCGTTCACGGTTCCGGCCGCCGCCGCGCAGCTGCATCGGGAGGGTGATGTTCTGAACGGCGGTCAGATACGACAGCAGATTGCGGGAGGTCTGCTGCCAGACGAAGCCGACCACGTCCCGGCGGTAGCGCAAGCGCTCCTTCGACCCCATCGCCAGCAGATCGCAGCCCGCCACCTTCGCCGACCCGGCCGTGGGCACGTCGAGGCCCGCCAGGATGTTCATCAGGGTGGACTTCCCGCTGCCCGAGGCGCCCACCAGTGCCATCAACTCGCCCTCGGTGACGAGCAGATCGAGCCCCTGCAGGGCCTGCACCTCCACCCCGTCGGTAGAGAAGATGCGCACCAGCCGGTCGCACGCGATCAGCGCGTCATGCCCGTACGACGGCCGGTCGCGGCGGGCGGAGGCCCGCTGTTCGAGCTCCGCCAAGGTGGTCTCTGTCGACGACGTCATCGGGTGTCTCCTGCCCTGAGTTCCTTGATCGATCCACGGCGGCTCGCCCACCAGGCCTGGACGCCGGCCACGGCTGCGGCGAGGACGACCACCCCCAGTGCCGGAACGGCCAGCGACCAGAGGTCGGCCCGCAGTGAAGCGGTGTTCGATGATCCGGAGTCCCCGCCCGCCAGCGCCAGCGCGGCCAGGTCGACACCGGGTGCCAGCAGTTCGATGGTCGTCCAGCCGACCAGGAGCCCGCCGAACGCCGCCAGCAGCGCCTGCGGCATGGCCTCGAACGCGAGCAGCCGCCTGCCCTGCCGGGTGGTGAGCCCCATGGTGCGCAGCCTGGCCAGCAGCGTCCTGCGCTCCGGGGCGGTCTGCAGCAGGGACAGGAGCACGGCGAGCAGCGCGTATCCGGCGCCCGCCGCGACAGCCGCCCCGTAGATCCGCTCGGCGCCCGACTGCATCGGGGTGTCGACGAACGCCTCGCGCTCCTCCGACCGCAGCCGGACGGTGAACTGGCCCGCGCCCTGCGCGGCGGCCCGCAGCTCCTCGCCGTCCGCCGCCGCACCGGTGACCATCAGTGTCGTGGGCTGCCGTGTCGGAAGCGCCGCGGAGTCGACGATCAGGAAGCCGGAATCGGTCACCGCGGACGTGCGCGGGAGGACGGCGGCGATCCGCACCGTGATGTCCCCGCCCTCCGACCGGATCGTGTGCGGCTCGTCGCCGAGCAGCTTCGCCACCTCGGGGGAAGCGATCGCCGGCAGTGCCTTGCCCTGCCCCCGGCCGGCCTTAAGCAGGCCGGCGGGCAACGCGGGCTGACCCGTTTCCCGGGCCAGCCGGGCGTACGAACCCGGCTCCACGCCCAGCAGGGTCGCCCGCTCGGTGTCCCCCCTGACGTCCAGGTCGGCGGCCAGCGGAACGCTGTACTCGATGCGTACGGCCGCCACGTCCTCGACACCGTCCATGGCCCGCACCGAGCGGACCAGGCTGTCCGGCACCGCCGTAAGCCCGACGTTCTCGCCGCTGATCCGGGCGTCGGCGCCGACCGCGCGCAGCGCCGCGGCGCCCCGCGCGTCGGCGACCCCGGCCAGTACCGAACCGCCGAAGGCCGCCGTCGTCAGCGCGATCAGCAGGGCCAGCAACGGCAGTGTGGCGCTCGCGCCGGTCCGGCCCGCCCTGGCCAGCGACAGGAAGCCGACCGCGCCGCGCAGCCGCGCGACGGGACGGGCCGCCAGCCGCAGCGGCAGCGGATAGAGCCGTACGAGGACGAGAGCGGCGATCAGCCCCACCAGGACGGGGGCCGAGCTGACCAGCAGATCGGCGCCCGAGCCCGTTGCCGTACCCCGACGGCGCAGAGCGGCGACCGCGCCGATCGCCAGGACGAGCAGGGTCAGTTCGGCGACCGTGCGCCGCCGGGAGGGCTTCGCGTTCACGACGTCCTCGCGGGCGCCGTGCAGCAGCGGCCTGCGGTGGTACAGCGTCGTGCGGAGCGGCAGCGCCACGCAGACCAGCAGGGCGACCGAGGCGGCACCGACGACGGCGGGCCACCACCGGGCCTCGCCGATGAGGAGGACGGCCAGCAGCAGCCCGAGCGCCGCCGCGGGCAGGACGGACACCGCCGTCTCGGCCAGCAGCCGTCCGCCGATGCCCCGCAGGGAGCCGCCCCGGGAGCGCAACAGGGCGAGTTCGCCGTGGCGGCGGGCGCCGATCAGTCCGCCCGTCATCAGCAGGACCACGGCGGCCACCGCTCCGATCCCCACGGCCGCGACCGTGACGACGGGGCTGATCGCCGCACGCATCGAGGTGTAGGCGTCGAGAATGGCGTCCAGATCCGTGGTGAGCGTCGTGTTGGGCCCCGCGAGCTCGCGCAGTTTCAGCAGCTCGGGGCCGTTCTCCAGGGAGGCGACGGCGTCCCGCAGCCGGGGGACGTCGTTCGCGGTCAGGCCGGAGGGGTCCGGGGCGACACGCCAGTACAGCTCCGGCTCGCCCGCCGTTTCCAGCAGCGCCGGTCCGGTGTCGGGAGCCAGGAGCAGCGTCCCCTGCCAGAAGAAGACCGGTGTCCGGGAACCCGGGTCCGCGACCAGGGACGGGGCACGGTACAGGGGGTCGACCGCCCAGTAGCCGCTCTTCGGCTGCAACGGGGTCACGAGACCCGTGATACGTACGGTCAGCGACCTCCCGCCCTGGGTGGGCACCGAGAGGGTGGAGCCCACCTTCATCTTCAGCTCCGCGGCGGTCTCCTCGGTGACGGCCGCCTCCACCTCACGGGTGGCGGCTGTCACCTCGCCGTGTGCGACGGGCCAGCCGCCTTCGGCCAGCCTGCTGTGCTCGCGGAGCGCAGACGGGGCCGCGTAGAACAGCTTGGCGGGCATCGCGTCCGGGCGGGGCAGCCAGGCCTCCTGCGCGACGATCGGCTTCGACGTGTGCACCCCGTAGGAGGAGCGCGGCAGATCGGCCCGTACGGGTGCGGGAAGCCCCTTCACCAGCGCGCGGTCGATCGCGGCGAGGGTCTCCTCGCGCAGGGCCTGCTCACGCGCCGGGCGCGGGTCCGCGAGCGAGGGCGGGGGCGTGGTCACTTCGAGCACGCTCTGGCCCGGCGACGCGGTCGATACGTCGTGGCGCAGCGCCTTCGCCTCGTACGCGTCCACGGAACGCGGGAACGCGGCGGCGAGGAACGCCGTCAGGAACACCAGGACCGCGAGGGCGGCGCTGATCCCGGGTGCGGTACGCAGCCGCGTACGGACCCACGGGGCGCAGGCGGCCGGAATCTTGGCGGCGGTCATGTCAGTTGTCCCCCTGGTGGCGCAGCGAAACGGCAGGATCTGCCCGCCGCAGCGTGATGGCGGCCACGATCAGCAACGGGAACACCGCGACGGCGGCCAGCAGCACGGCGACCTGCCCGGCAGGCAGCAGCACCAGGACATCCGGCACCGGCCGGGCCGCCTGCCCCGTCAGCACCACGAGCGGCACGACGGCCCTGGTCAGCACAGCCCCCAGAGCGAGCCCGATCAGAATCGCGAGGGCGATCAGGATCCCCTGCTCCGCGGCGACCATCCGGGCCAGCCTGCGGCGGGGCGTTCCCAGGGCCCGCAACACGGCGAACTCGGCGGACCGTTCGCGCTGCGAGCCCACGAGGCCGACCGCGTAACCGACTGCGGCCAGCGCGGCGGCGACCGCGGCGACCGCCAGCAGCGCGGACTGCGGACCCGCTCCCAGCGGGTCGTCCGCCAGCTCCCGGGCCGTCTCGTCCCGCACCAGGACCTGGGCCGGGTCCGTACCCGGCAGCTTGCGCAGCTCGGCCGCCACGTCCGGCCCGTCGCCGGGCGCCGTGCTCAGCCACCACTCGGTGGGCGCCAGGGCGGCCCCGGACCGGTGGGCGAGCACCTCGGACACGGCCTTGAGGTCCAGGAGCAGGCTTCCGCCGGGCTTCGTCGACGACTCCGCACCGCTCACGGCCACGGGAGCACCCGTGGTGGGCAACTGCCGCACCGCCTTCGCCAGGGTCACCCGGACCGTCTGGCCCGCCAGCGTGAGAGCGACGTCCTGGCCCAGCTCGGCCCCCGAGTGCGTCAGATACGCGTCGGTCGCCACCGCCTTCAGCGCGGGAGCCGGTGCACGGATCGCGGTGATCCGGAGCGTGCCGACCGGGCCGCCGCCGAAGAACGGCTCCGGTGTCAGGACGGCCCCGGTGCCGTACGTGAAGGAGGGCGCGGCACCCGAGCCGCTCACCGTCTGCGGTGTCTCGCCCGGCCTCTCCTCCCCGGCCTCGGTCACGGTCGTGGCGGCCCGCCAGCGGACCCCGTCCGCGACCGCCGGCTGCTCGCCGCCACTGCCGGTCTGCGCCCTGAGGCCCGTCACCGAGACCAGCCGCTTCTGGGAGCGGTCCGCGGGCACATCGCCGTCCACCTCGAAGCCGGTCACGGCCAGTTCGCCCGACGGGGACACGGGGACGGAGACGGTGTGCGTGCGCCCGTCGACGGGGACGGTCCCGGCACCGGTCCGATAGCCGATGCCGTAGCGGTCCTCCAGCAGAACGCTGACCAGCGGAGCCGGACCGGCCGGCTTCTTCGCCCCGGGGGCCGCGGTGTCGAGGATCCGCAGGTCGAACACCGCACGGGTGCTGCCCTTCGGCAGCGTCACCCCGGTACGCGGGGCCTTCGGCGGGGTGATCGCGTCGAACAGCTTCCGCGGTGCCGAGCCCGCGAGGTCCTCTCGCATCAGCATCCGCTCGTCCGCATGCCCGGTGTCCAGCGCCAGCACCTCGGCCGTCCGCCCGCCCGACAGCTCGGCTGTCGCACGGAACGCCGGAGCCGCCTCGCGTACGCCGGGCAGATCCGTGTACGGCGCGGCCTTCGCCGGGTCGTTGCCGAGCCCCGCCACGATCCGTACCGAAGCACCGGACCTGAAGTCGGCCTGGTCGCTCTGCGAGCGGTCCCAGGAAGCGGCCTGGCCGATGGCCAGCATGCCCGTCGCCACGGCCAGCACCAGCAGCAGCACCGGACCCGCA
Organism: Streptomyces sp. NPDC056452; assembly: GCF_042796085.1. Taxonomy (NCBI): domain Bacteria; kingdom Bacillati; phylum Actinomycetota; class Actinomycetes; order Kitasatosporales; family Streptomycetaceae; genus Streptomyces; species Streptomyces sp. NPDC056452. The sequence goes on along the minus strand of NZ_JBHTRI010000016.1, from coordinate 51,243 downwards.
CCTCGCAGCGGCCGGCGGCTGAACTGCCATCCGGCCAGCGCCGAGGACAGCCCCCTGCCGCCCGCCGCACGGCGCTCCGCGAGCCTCGCCGCGGGCGGCAGCAGCCGCAGAGTCAGCACGGTTCCCGCGAGGAGGGCCAAGGCGGGTGCCGCGACCAGCAGCGGATCGATGCCGAGATCGCCCTCCCGGTCGCCACTGAGCGCACCGCTGCCCGACAACCCGGTCTGCCGGTCCAGCTGCCAGTACGCCACACCGGCGACCAGCAGCAGCCCGAGGTCGGCGCCCGCACGCACCGGAGTGGGCAGCGACGCGGCGCGGGAGCCCCGCCGCCCGCCCGCACTCGCGGCCAGCGCCGGTGCCACCACGGCCAGCGCACAGGCCAGGGCGACGGCGGCGGCCACCAGCCACACCGAACCGTTCACACCGTCGCCGAGCCGCAGGCCGATCCGGGTGAGCCCGCTCCGGTCCGCGAGCAGCCGGGTCAGCGGACCGGCGAAAAGCGGGGCGACGAGGGCCGCCGGTACGGCGAGCAGCAGTGCCTCGGTCGCGGCCAGTGAGGCGATCCGGCCCCGCGAGCCGCCCCGGGCCCGCAGCAGTTCGGTCTCGCCGGCTCGCTCGCTGCTCAGCAGCCTGGCCACGAGCAGCAGGGCGTAACCGGCGAGCAGGACCAGCTGGACGGCGACGATCATGATCGTCGAGCGGGACACCAGCAGCGCCCGGTCGATCTGTTCGATGACGGTGGGCAGCGAGGTCCGCACCGTGACCCCGCCGTCGAACACGGGGGCGGCCGACAGCGCCTTCGGGCCGTTGGTCGAGGTGCGGTGCAGGTCCCCGGTCCGGCCGGTGGTCACCGTACGGAAGTCGGCGCCTGCCAGCCAGGACACCCCGCCGGGACTGAGCCGGCCGGAGGCGAGCACCGCGGGGTCGGCGAGCAGCGGACCGTACGTGGTGAAGACGACCTTGCGGACCCCGCGCCCGCCGAGGGCGTCCAACTGCCAGTACGGGTCGGCCTGGTCGGACACCTCGTACAGACCGGTGATCTCGACCTGGAGCGGTGCCCCGCCCAGTCGGTCGGCGAGGGTGAGACGCGCACCCGGCTTCAGCTTCAGGGCTTCGGCGGCGGCGCGGGGGAGCGCCACCTGCACCGGCCCGGCGGCGTTCCCGGCTCCGGCGGCGGGCATGCGCCCCTCGGCCAGGCGGACGCGGCTGCGGTCGAGCGAAGCGAGGTGCGTGAGGTCGGGTTCACCGCGCCGCTCCGTCGGTGCCTGGAGGCCGCGGGGCAGCGCGTACGGTCCCGAGGTCTCCAGCTTCCGTACGGTCACCGGCAGCCCGTCGAACGTCGCGCGGGCCGCCCTGCGGACCGTCGCGTCGGCCTCCGCACGCTGCTCGCGGTCCACCTCGGCGGACACGAAGAGCGAGGCGGACTCGGCGGAGCGGTGGGTCAGCGTGTGCCGCAGGGCGGCGTCCCCGATGGAACCGGAGAAGGCGGTCAGCGCGGCCAGTACACAGGTGGTGAGCAGCACGGCCAGGAGGGCGGCCGCGAGAAGCAGCCGGTGCGCACGCACACGCAGAAAGACGAACCCCGTCACCTGATCCCCCGAACCCTCAGCAGCCGCACGCCCCCCGACGTTCCCCGGATGCTTTCAGAGTGCACGGGCTCCTGGAAACCGCTTGCGGTCGCTATTGATGGGATCGTGACCGTTATCCGGCGGCGGAGCACCGGATTCCGCACGTGCGTGGGGAGGGGCGGGTCAGCCCTCGGTGTTGATCATCGAGGCGGCGGCGTACGTGAGGTAGTCCCACAACTGCCGCTCGTGCGCGGGGGACAGCCCGAGCTCGTCGAGCGCCACCCGCATATGGCCGAGCCAGGCGTCGTGCGCCGCCCGGTCCACCCGGAACGGAACGTGCCTCATCCGCAGGCGGGGGTGCCCCCGCTCGTCGCTGTAGGTGCGCGGGCCGCCCCAGTACTGCATGAGGAACAGGGTGAACCGCTCCTCGGCCGGACCCAGATCCTCCTCCGGGTACATCGGCCGCAGCAGCGGGTCGTCCGCGACCCCCTGGTAGAAGCGGTGGACCAGGCGCCGGAAGGTCTCCTCGCCGCCGACCTGCTCGTAGAAGGTCTGCTCCTGAAGCGTGTCGCGCGGAATCTCTGTCACCCGTCCATGGTCGCAGACGCACCGGCCGAGTACCGGAGTCCTAGGACCCCGGTACTCGGTACCCGCCCGGTGGGTACCGGATCAGTCGCGGCGCACCGTGATCGTCGTCCAGGCCCCGACATGCACCTGGTCGCCGTCCTGGAGCGGCACGGGCACATAGGGCTGGATCGGATCCTCGGCGCCGTTGAGCGTGGTGCCGTTGGTGGAGTTCTGGTCGACGACGGCCCAGTTGCCGTCCGGCTGCTGCACCAGCACGGCGTGCTGGTGCGAGACGCCCGGGTCCTCCGGCGGAACGGCGAGATCGATGTCGGGGGACTCACCGGTGCTGTGCCGCCGGCGGCCGATCGTGATCTGGTTGCCGGTGAGCGGAAGGTGCTGCTCCGGGGAGTACGCGGGCAGGTTGAGCCCGGTCGCCTCGGGGCCACTGCGCTGCATCATCGCCAGGAAGTACTCGCGGTCCGGGGCGATCACGGCCGACCAGCTGACCGGTTGCCGGCTCTGGCCGGGAACGGGACCCTGTCCCTGAGCCTGTCCGGGGCCCTGACCGGGGAAGTGCTGCTGCGGGGCCTGAGGCGTCTGCGGTCCCTGCTGGAAAGCCTGCGGGGGCTGCTGCTGCTGCGAGGGCGGCGGCAGCATCCAGTCGTCCCCGCCGGTCTGCGGAGCCTGCGGCTGCGGCGGCGCGGACTGCTGCTGGAACGACGGGGGCGGCGGCGGGCCCTGGCGCTGCGGGTCGAACGGCGAGGGGTGGCCCTGCTGACCCTGCGGCCCCGGCTGCCCCTGCGGCTCGAAGGGCGACTGCTGTCCAGGCTGTCCCTGCTGACCCTGCGGGTCGAACGGCGAGGGCTGCCCGGGCTGGCCCTGCTGTCCCTGTCGCTCGAAGGGGGACGACGACTGCTGCTGGAACGAGGGCGGGGGCGGCGGGCCCTGCTGGAACGACGGGGGAGGCGGCGGGCCCGGCATGCCTGCCTGCTCCGGCGAGAGCGGCTCGGCGGGCCGGTTCATCTGCGAGGGCCGCGAGCTCTGGTACTCGAATGGGTCGCGCTGCTGCGGAGGCTGCGGCGGGCCCTGCTGGGCCTGGAAGCCGGGCGGCAGATTCAGCCCGGGCACCGGGCCCCCGGCGCCACCCTGCGGGGCGAGCGGGGTGTACGACGTGGCCGTGTTCGTGAGGAAGTTCCAGCGGCACTCCTCACAGAAGGGCGCCATCGCCTCACGCGGGGTGCGGCACTGCGGGCACAGCTCCGCCTGGGCGGTCGGCTCCCCGGAACCCTGCGGATAGCCGTAACCGGGCGCGGGCGGCGGGGGAGGCGGCGGGGGGACTGCGCCCGCGGGCGCGCCCGCCCCGGCCATGCGATGTCCGCAGACCTCGCACCAGTCCTCGGAACCCGACTGGTGTCCGTTCGGGCAGGTCGGCATGTCGGCGCTTCCCCCTCTCCTCGTCCGGCCCGGAGGCCGTCATGCTCGTAGGTGCGCCGTCCGGCCGGCCGGATGGCCTTCCGCACGGCTGTTTCGCTGTCGTACGTACTGTTATTTCTTGACGCGAACGGTCTTGGTGGAGCGTGTTTCGAGTGTCATCTCGTCCGCTTCCGCCACCCTCGCTTTCAGTCGCACAGTACCGGTCGCTGCATCGACAACGTCGACCACCTTCGAAAGCAGTTTCGCAGTATCCGCGTTTCCGGAGGCCGACGCGAGCTGCACCGCACGGCCGAGTTTCGCCGTCGCGCCGTCGAAGTCTCCCGATTTACGCGCATCCAGACCCTGTTGGATGACTTGAGCCAGTTCTGCCTGACCTGTGTAGTGGGCAACCTGGGGGTTGATGGACGTGGACGCGGCCATGTCGTCCGTCCAGACCGCCCGTACGAGTCCCTGGGACAGCGTCTGCGGGGCCTCGCCGGCCGAGGGGGCGGGAAGGATCAGGGAGACCCGGGCCGCCAGCATCTCCTGGCCGATGCCGGCCTCGGGAACCCGTACACACACGTGATAGTCCCGGGACTCGTCGCCCCAGGAACCCGTCGGATAGTCCCCGGCGCGGGGTCCCGCCACGGTGCGCCGGTCGGTCAGTTCGGCGACCGTGGGCGCCACCTGCTTCACGAACACGATCTCGACCCCGACGGGCGTCCAGAGCCGCAGCGCCACGTCCGCGACCTCCTTGCCCATCGCGTTCTCCATCATCTGCGTGAAGTCCGCGGCGAGGCCCGCCGGATCGGCGACGATGTCCGCCGTGCCGAGCAGCGCGGAGGCGATGGCTGTGACCTCTTTCACTTCCCAGTCGGTGCCCACGCCCCGCGCGTCACAGGTGAAGCGGCCCGCGCACGCGTCCAGAGCGGCCCGCAGATCCTCGGGCGACTCGTGCTCGTTCCGGCCGTCGGTGAGCAGGATGCCGTGCCTGATATCCACATCGGCCGCGCCCAGCAGCCGGTCGGCCAGCCGCAGCCACGTACCGATCGCCGTACCGCCGCCCGAGCTCAGCCGCCGCAGGGCGTCCTTCGCCTGGGCCTTCGTCTGCGCGTCGGCGGTCGCGAGCCGTCCGTCGCCCGGGTACACATCCTTGGCCACATGGGTTCCGGCGACCACCGCGAACTGCGTGCCGTCACGCAGGGTGTCGATGGCCGCCGCCGTCGCGTCGCGGGCGTTGCGCATCTTGGTCGGCGGGTACTCCATCGAACCGGAACAGTCGACCATGAGCACCACCGCGGCGTTCGGCGCCTGTCCCGGGGTGTGCACGGACGCCGCGGACGCGCCGGTCAGCGGTGCGCGGCCGGTGGTGCCACCGCCCGTCGAGGTCACGGTGACGATCGCGTTGACCTCACGTCCGCCCTCGGGCAGAAATTCGTTCTGGTACACCTCGACGGAGAACTGCGGCACGTTCGACTTGGAGAAGTTGGCCATCTGATCGGCTCCTTGAGGCTCCACGTATGTCAGATGAAGACAGATATGCGGACAGAGTTCAGGACAGGAGGGGCAAGAAGAACGGGAAGGGCAGGGAGAGGGCGGAAGGCGGCTGGCAGTACGGAGTGACAGGTGGACCGGCGGGGACCGGCGGACCGAACGCGGCTCAGGCGGTGCTGTAGGCCGATCCTGCCCCTTGCGTCGGCACGGCGAACGGGAGCAGGGCCACTGTTACGTTGTCGTGGCCCCCGCCGTCGAGCGCATGGCCGACCAGTACCTGGGCGCCGTGCAGGGGCCGTTCGTACGCCTCGGGCGGCACGGCCGTCGCCATCTCCACCGCCGACTCGGCGTAGTTCCACAGTCCGTCGGTGCACACCACCACCAGACCGGGCCGGTCCGGTTTGAAGGAAGCGGTGTGCGGCTCCAGTTCGTACGCGTCGGCGCCGAGCCAGCCCGTGATGGCATGCGCGCGCTCGTCGGCGTACGCCTCCGCCTCGTTCATCAGGCCCGTCGCCACCATCTGCGCGGCCCAGGAGTCGTCCTCCGTGAGCCGGGCGGGCGGATTCGTGCGGTCCTCGGGCACCCAGTAGACACGGCTGTCACCGACCCACCCGACGACCAGCAGGCCGCCCGCCATGATCGCGCCGACCAGCGTGCACGCCGGGGCGTTCTGATGGCGGTGCGGATCGTGCTCCATCGCCTGACCGGGCTCCTGCGCCAGGGAGTTGACCGCCTCGGCGGCGGCAAGAATCGCCTCGTGCATCGCCTGCTGCGGATGCGTGCCCCGCGGCAGCGACTCCAGCAGCGTCTCGTTGGCGGCGCTCGCGGCCGCGGCCGAGGCCTCGTCCGGCCGGCTCGCCGACGAGACCCCGTCGCACACGATCGCCACGACGGCCGGTGAGCCGTCCGGGAGCGCGGTGGAGGACACCGCGAACGCGTCCTCGTTGCGGTGGTGGCGCAGGCCGCGGTCGCTGACAGCGGCCACGGAACCGAGCTCCTGCTCCATGTGGTCGCGCTCGCGGGGCTGGGCGTGCCCGCAGTTCTCGCAGTAGCCGTCGGTGTCCACGTGACCGGAGCGGCACGCCACACAGACCTTGGCACCGGCCGGGACACCGGCAGCGGAATGCTCCGCGGTACGGGGGTCCGGCGCCGCCGCCCCCGGAGCCGCCAGTTCGAAGTCGCCCGAGGCGGCCGGGGGGTTCGCCTCCGGGAGGTCCGCGTCGGGGCGGTTCGTGTCCGGACGCTCCGCGACCGGGGCGTCCGGTTCGTCGAAGCGGACGGCCGAAGGGGCCGTGGTGGGCAGGGGCTTCCCGCCCGAGTCCAGGCCCGGAAGATCGGCAGGACGGTGCGTGGGCGCGGGCAGGTCCGCGCTGTCGACCTCGGAAGCGGGCGGCCATTCCACCGGACCGGCCCCCGCGCTCTGCGCGGGGACGGTGATGGCGACCGTCGGGCGGTCGCCCGGCGGGGCGGGCACGGCCGAGAGGTCGTACCCGCACGCTCCGCAGAACAGGTCGCCCGACTCCAGCGGTTCCTCACAGCTGGGGCACCCCGGCAAGGAGGCCTGCTGGTGGATCTGTGACATCTTCACACCCAGGTCCGGGGGCGGAAACGGTTGGCCCGCTCCACCAGTTCGATCCTCTCGTCGCCCCGCTGCGCGAGCCGGGCGAGCATCCGGTACGAGCGTTCGAGACCGAACCTGAGGCCTCGCTCGTCCAGCTCACTGTCCAGCAGCGTCCTCGGTCCCGCGGTCGCGGGGGAGGCCGTGGCCGGTGACTGAGCTGTGGGACTACCGGAGAGTACCCAGTCAAGTGCCGTCCCCAGCACCTCGGTCGACAACTGCTCGCGCCGGACCGCGTCCAGCCCGTATCCCTTGAGGGCCGTCACCTGGTCCGCCGCGGCGAGGAGATCGTCGATCAGCGGATCCTGCGGGACCCGCTCGCGCAGCCGGGCCCGCACCGCGGCCACCCGCGCCGCCGTGTAGTGGATCGACGACTCCGGTACGGACTCCAGGGTCCGCACCGCCCCGACCCGGTCGCCCGCGGCGATCTGTACCCGCGCAAGACCGAACGCGGCGCTGACGAAGCTCGGATCGGTCGCCCACACCAGGCGGTAGTACTCCGCGGCATTGTCGAGCTGGCCCAGCACCTCCGCGCAGATCCCCAGAGCCAGCTTCGGCGCGGGCTCACCGGGGAACGCGTCGTAGACCGCGTCGAAGGACAGCGCCGCGATCTCGTTGTCTCCGGTCACCAGCGAGGTGACACCGCGGTACCAGACCACCCGCCAGTCGTCCGGGTGCTCGGCCTCCAGCGCTGCCAGTGCCCCGGCGCCGGCGTCCAGTTCGCTCATCTCCAGGCGTGCGCGCAGCTCGCGCAGCCGGGTCTCCAGCGAGGCGGCGGGCACGGTCCCCAGAGCGGAGATCAGTTCGGCGGGTGCCGACGCCATCAGCCCCGCGAGGAAACCGGCGTTGGGATCGTTCGCGTCGACCCGGGGGACCGGCAGGGCGAGCGAGGTCGCCCGCGCGTCGAAGACCGCGAGCCGGGGCGCGCCCCGGCCGGTGTACGCCCCCGGGAGCGTGCCGGGATCCGGGACCGCCGCGCGCGGAGCCGGAACGACCGCCTGCTGAGGGGCGTACGCGAGCGGGCTCCCCCCACCGCCCGACGTGCCGCCCCCGCCGGCCCGGACATGGGTGTCGGGCGCGGACAGCGCACCGGCGCCCGGAGCGCTGTACGGGTAGGCGGCCGGCGGTGCGGGCAGAGCACCTGCGGGCCGGGTGCCGACCGGCAGCGCGCCGGCCACAGCGGTCGCCACCGCACCCTGTGCGGGGGGCACCGCCGAACCGTTCCGCCGCCGTCCGAAGCGCCCGCCGCCGGCCGGAGCCGACCGGACGCCGAGCCGCGACACCTCGTCCGTCAGCTCCGCGAACAACGCCGTGTCCGTGACCCGCAGTTCCGTACCGAAGAGCGTCGACAGCGACGGGCGCGGGCGCCCCGTCTGCAGGGCCACCACCTCCCGGAGCACACCCGTCAGCTGCTCGGCCATCTCCGTGGCCGAGGCGAACCGCCGCGCCGGATCCGGGTCCGTGGCCCGCACGAGCAGCCGGTAGAACGACTCGTACCGCCGGAACACCTCGATGTTGTCCGGGTCGGGCAGCGAGTCCACGAAGACGTTCGTGTACCCCTGGAAATCGAAGGTGAGCACCGCCAGCGTCCGCGCGACCGTGTACAGGTCGGAGGCGACGGACGGGCCGACCTCGGCCACCTCCGGCGCCTGGTAGCCGACCGTGCCGTAGATGGCCGACTCGTCGTCGTCCATCCTCCGTACCGCACCCATGTCGATCAGCTTGAGCTGGTCCTCGGTCTGGATCGCGTTGTCGACCTTGAAGTCGCAGTACAGGAGGTTGCGGCTGTGCAGATGCCCCAGTGCCTCCAGCGCCTCGATGCCGTAGGCGCACGCCTGCTCGACCGGCAGCGGATCCCGCTTCCCGGCCGGTGTGCGGCGGTCGTTGGCGATCTCCTTGAGCGCCTTGCCACCGACGTACTCCATCACGATGTAGCCGTCGAGCGAACCGGTCCGCTGGTCCAGGTGCTCCACGAAGTTGTAGATACGGACGATGTTGGAGTGCTCGATCTCCGCGAGGAAGCGCCGCTCGGAGATGGCCGCGGCCATCGCGTCCTGGTCACCCGTGTCCAGCAGGCCCTTGAGGACCACCCAGCGGTCGGAGACGGCACGGTCCACGGCGAGGTAGACCCAGCCGAGCCCGCCGTGCGCCAGGCAGCCCGCGACCTCGTACTGCCCGTGGACGATGTCGCCGCTCTGCAGCTTCGGCACGAAGGAGTAGGGGTGACCGCACTTGGTGCAGAACCCCTCGGTCCGGCCCGGCCGTTCGCCCCGCGCCCGGCCCACCGGCGCCCCGCAGTCGGAACGGGAGCAGAACCGCTTCCGCTCCGGGACCTCGGGGTTCTCCATGACCGCGGTCCGCGGATCGGGCCGCGGCACATCCGGTACGAGCACCAGACCGGCACCCAGCCGGCCCCGGCCCGAGACGCCCGTCGACGTACCCGAGGAGCGCACCGACACCGAACGGGACGCCGAGGTGCCCGACAAGGAGCGGGAGAGCCGCCCGGACACCGAGCGCCGCGAGGTCGACGAGCGCGACGAGGACCGCGAGGACGCGCGCGAACTCGACCGCTGCGAGCTGCTGCTGCTCCCCTTGCCGCCGGCCGCGATACCCGTGGGCGGCGAGCTCAGCATGCCCGTCGAGGACACGACCGGCGCGAGGCCGCACGTGTCGCAGTACAGCTCACCGCCGCCCATGTCCTCGTAGCTGCCCCCGCACGCGGGGCGCTGGCACCGCGGACTCCCGGTGTCCTGCGCCGGAGAGGGCTCCACCGGCGCGAGGCCGCAGGTGTCGCAGTACAGCTCACCGCCGCCCATGTCCTCGTAGCTGCCCCCGCACGCGGGGCGCCCGCACTGTGTACTCACGATGTCTCCCCCTGTTCGCCCCGGCCCTGTCCGTCCCGGCGGTGCGGCGTCAGCAGGTCCGCCGCCGCCTGCTGATAGCGCAGCACCGTCTGTTCGGCGACGCGCAGATCGCACGGCGCGCTCCACAGCACCCGGCGCGCCGCGTCGTACCGCTCGATCAGCACCGGGTCCTCCGCCATGCCGTGCCGGGCCACCTTCGCCTTGTACGCGTCGAGCCTGCCCCGCAGTTCCGCACGGACCGCGAGCGGCGCCGTGACGGACGTCAGGGACTCCCGCGCGCGCAGCAGTTCGTCCTCGGCCTCCCGCTCCAGCGAGTCGAGCAGCGGCGAGAGGCGGTTCCACTGGGCGTGCCTGCGGTACTCCGACGCCGCGGCCAGCCGCTCCTGCAACGCGGTCGACGGGCCGCTGACCGCGGGAACCTCCGAGGCGGCGATCTTCGCCAGCACCTCGCCGCGCGCCGAACGTGCCTCGGCGAGCGTACGGTCGGCGCGCGACAGCACGTCGCGGAGCTGGACCAGGCGCTGCTCAGCGTCCTGCCGGACCGCGAGCACCGCCTCGATCTCCCGTCGTACGTCCTCCAGGGCGCGGGCCGCCCGGTCGTAGCGCGTGGTGTCGGGACGCCCGCCGCCGGGCGCAGCGCTTCCGGGACCCGGCAGCCAGAACGCCAGCGGATCGGAGATCACCTGCACCCGCAGGGTGGTCAGCTCCTGGGTGATCGACTCCAGGTCGTCACCCGCGGGATGCTCCCCGGGCCGCACACCGACGGAGTGCGCCAATGAGCGGGTGCGGCGAAGTTCCGCTGCGAGCAGGTCTATCCGGGCGGGCAGGGCCGACCAGACGGAGTCCGAGGCGACGACCATGTCCAGCGAGCGTGCGTACAGGTCGTTCATCCGGGCGACGAGCTCCTCCAGCGTGAACCGCTCGGAGAGCCTGGCAGGGCCGGTGAGCCCCGGCTCGGGGCTGACCGCAGCCGTGTTCGCCACGGTCACACCGTCGCCGCGCAGCAGCTCGGTGAGGGCCACCAGGTCGTCCTTGCTGGGGTAGCGGCGCCTGGCCCGGACCTCGCGGGCCGCGGAGAGCGCCCCGGCATAGGCGTCGAAGTACCCCCACAACAGGGTGATCGACTGCTCGGCGGAGGCCCAGCGGTCCTTGGTGACACCGGTCAGATCGGCGCCCTCCAGGAGCCGGCGGCCGGCATGGTCCTGCAGGGCGAGGAGCGAGGTCTCGATCGCCTCGTGCTCCGCACCGAGCCGGGCCAGCGCACGGTCCGCCTCGTCCCGGTCCATGACCGGGCCGGGGGGCCTCCCCGCGAAGCTGGGGAAGGATCCCGCGACGCCCATCGATCACCTCTCCGCTCTCGCGCCGGGCATGGCCCGGCAGGTTCAGTTGGTCCGGTACTTGGGCGCCGGCGGCGCCGTGATCCCGGGAAGTCCCGTAGCCAGCCACATGCGGTACGACCGCATCCAGGGACTGTCGGCACCGCCCTGGCGATAGTCGACCAGCACCTTGTTGACCCGGGCCACGAGATCGTCGGCCCCGAGCTTCGCCGCGACGCCGTAGTACTCGGTGGTGAACGGCTTGTCGCCCTTGAGCTCCACCGCCGGGTCCTGAGCGGCCTGGCCGGCCGCCAGCGCGTTGTCCGTGACGACCGCGTCCACCTCGCCGAGCTGCAGCCGCACCAGGCAGTCCAGCTGGTTGGGGACGGTCAGCTGGTCCAGGTCCTGCTCGGTGCCGTCGTTCTCGTCCTTGAAGGTCGCACCGTAGGACTCCTTCTCCAGCGCTTCGTACGCCGTGGAGCCCTCGGCTGTGCAGACCCGCTTGCCGGCGAGCGACGTGTCGTACCCCGTGATCGTCGACTCCTTGGGGGCCAGGACCTGCTGGCCCGCCTGGAAGTAGGCGGTGGAGAACGAGACCTGCTCCAGGCGCTTGCAGTTGATCGTCATCGTCCGCACGACGACGTCCACCCTGTCGTTCTCCAGGGCGGCGATGCGCTGGTTGGTGGGGATCGCGCGGAAGATCACCGCCTCGGGGTCGCCGAGGATGTCGTTCGCGATCGCCCGCACCAGATCGATGTCGAAGCCTTCGAGTGTGCCGGTCTCCGTCTCCGGATTGCGGTAACCCCACTGGAAGCTGTTCTGGTCGACACCGGCGATCAGCTTCCCGCGCTCCTGGATCTTCTTGATCGTCGGGCCGTCCGCGCTCGACGGCGCCAGGCTCGCCTCCGGATCCGTGCACGATTCGGCCTTGGCGGCCACCGCCGACGTCGCGCCCTGCCCCGTGCTCTGCCCGTCCGGGGAGCCCCCGCCGTGCGTCAGCGGCAGCAGGGTGAGCGAGGCCGTGAGGGCACAGGCCACCGCCATGCCCGTCACACCTCCCCAGCCACGCAGCCTGCCGCGGGCGGCCCAGACCTCGGCCCTGGTCATCGCTGCCCCTCTCACCGGTACTCCGAGAGCCTGCGGTTGACCCCGGCAATCGCCGCTACCGCACCCAGTACGGCGAGGACGGCTGCCCCGATCGGCATCCCGCCCAGCGCCCCGCGCCCGTCCTTCGCCGCCGCGGTGAACTCGCCCTGCTCATGGGCGAGCGCCTGCTGCAGCGCCCGGTCCACCAGTTCGAAGCACTCTCCCGTGGAGCCCTTCGAACCGATGATCTGCTGCAGGGCGCTGTTGTAGTCGCCCTGGTCGTCCGTCGCGCGGGCCTTCTTGTGGCGGCCCTGCCACTCGTTCACACTGCTGATGGCCTTCGCCACCGGATCGCTCCCCCGGGAGTCGTCGGCGAGCTTCTCGGCGCTCTTGAGCTGCGACCCGAGGGACTTCATGCCCGTGCTGTAGTCGGTCTCGTACTTGTCCTTCTGCCCGTCGGCGGTCAGGACCGCGCCTCGGGCGACCAGCGTGAGGTTCTCATTGGCGCGCGCCTTCAGCGAGTTGATCCGCGCGTTGTTGAGGACATCGAGGGACTCCTGCCCGTGCGCCATCGCCTCACGCAGTTCGGCCCGCGCCACCGTGTGCCCCACGGCCAGCCACAGCAGGACCACCGTGGCCGCGGCGGTCGCCGCGAGCAGCCCGCGGTTGAGGACGCGGTTCGTCCTGCGGTAGTTGCGCCGCTGCATCCACACCAGTGCGGTCAGTGCCACGATCCCGGCACCCAGGGAGAAGAACGGCCACTGCCGGGCGTCGGTCGAGTCGGTGCCGAGCCGGCCGGTCTCCGCCGCGTACAACCGCTCGGCCGCCGGAAGGAGTTCGTTCGTCATCTTCTGGTTCGCGTACCGGAGATAGGCGCCGCCGAGGGGCAGCCCCTGCCGGTTGTTGGCGCGGGCACGCTCGATCAGACCCGTGTACTCGGGAAGCAGCTTGTTGAGCGTGGTGATCTCGTTCCACGACGATGACGACGCGTCGGTGCTCGCCGCGGCCTTCACCAGGAGCCTGGCGGCTTCCCTGATGTCCTTCTCGTACTGCTCGTGGACGGCCTTGGGCTCCTGCGCACCTGCCAGGAAACCGCTCGCCGCCATCGTGTCCGCGTCGGCGAGCGAACGGTAGATGCTCGCCGCGTCCGCGCTGAGCGGCTGACTGCGGGTCACCACGTCGTCGGCGGCGGAGGCCCGCCCGGAGATCTCCAGGGCCGTGACCGCCCCGAACGCCACGACCAGCAGCGCCAGTACGGCGCCGATGATCTGCAGCCTGCCCGGCTCGGTCATCGCCGCGGCGCGAAGCCGCTCGGCGGCCACCGCCCCGGCGCCACGACGCTGCGCGGGTACGGTCGTGGCCGCCGCCTCGCGATCAGGCGCGCGCTCCCGCTGCGAGTCCCCGTTCGGCGGGTATGTCACTTGACCTCCCCCTCGGTCACTGACGGTGGCCCCGCCCCCCGGCCGATCGGAGGACTGGTACCCGGCCAGAAGTATGGCCGCAGGGAGCGGCATCCACCAGGAATGCCTGGATCCCGCGTCGATCCCCGAAGTCGATCAGGTGCATTCGATCAGGACGAACGCGGCCGATCAAGACAAGTCCCCGCGCAATTCCCGATGCATCCCCCGAAGCGGATCGATCTCCCCATCATGAACACGTTCGGGACATCTGATCGGTTCCCGTGCTGATGGGGCGTCTCACGGCGCCGGAGCCGAGAGACGCCCCATCAGGTGCGACCGGTGTGTCAGTTGTAGTGCGTACGCAGTCTGCTGTGCACCTCCGGCGCCGCACCCGTGCGGTCCAGACCCAGCAGGCCTGCCCCCAGCACAGGGGCTTGCGAGACGACCCGGACGAACGCCTTCGGGGCGCGTTCGGCCAGGAGCCCGGCGATCCGCTCGTCCAGCCGTGCGTGCCGAGCGGCGAGGACACTGCCGCCCAGGACCACCGGCACCTCCTCGTCCAGCAGTTCGAGCCGACCCAGCGCGACCGACGCCAGGGCGACGACCTCATCGGCCAGCCGGTCCACCAGGGCGCTCGCCACCGGATCCCCGGCCGTACTCGTCGCGAACAGCACCGGAGTCAGCTCGTGCCGGCGCTCGAACGGGATCCGCCCCCGGTGCAGTGCCTCGATCAGCTCGTACACCGAGCCGAGCCCGAAGTGCGCCGGCAGCGTACGGACCAGCTCCGTCGGCCCACCACGGCCGTCCTCGGCCCGCGCCGCGAACCACATGGCCTCCTCGGCGAGACCCGAACCACCGCCCCAGTCACCGGATATCCGGCCGATGGCGGGGAAGCGGGCGGTACGTCCGTCCGGCACCATGCCCACGCAGTTGATCCCGGCGCCGCAGACGACGGCCACACCGCGCGGCTCGTCGACCCCGGCCCGCAGGATCGCGAAGGTGTCGTTGCGGACCTCCACCGTGCGGCCCCACCCACGCTCCAGCAGAGCCTGGGTGAGTTCCTCCTCCTCCACCGGGAGATCGGCGTTGGCCAGGCACGCCGACACGTGCCCGATGCTCCCGACGGGCTCGACGGCCGTGGCGAGCGCCTGGCCGAGCACCGAGGCCAGCACGTCGACCGCGGCCTCCACACCGACCGTCGGCGGCTGGAAGCCTCCTCCGCGGGCCGTGGACAGGACCGTGCCGTCCTCGCCGATCAGTGCCACATCGGTCTTGCTGTTCCCCGCATCGATGGCGACGACCGAAGCGTTCACGCCCACGCGAGGTGCTCCCGGTTGTGCGCGACCAGCCGGTCGGTGAGCGCCTCGGCGTACTCGTACTGGCCGATGAGCGGGTGCGCGAGCAGGGCCTTGAATACGCGGTCCCGGCCGCCCCGGAGCGCCGCTTCCAGGGCGAGGTCCTCGTACGCCGTCACATTCGCGATCAGTCCCGCGTAGAGCGGGTCGAGCGCCGGCACCGCGAGCGGCGTGGCACCCGTGCGGTCCACCCGGGCCTGCACCTCGATCACGGCGTCGTCAGGCAGGAACGGGAGCGTCCCGTTGTTGTAGGTGTTGACCACCTGCACCGCGGAGCCGCCCCCGCCGAGCAGGGCGGCGGCCAGGTCCACGGCCGCCTCCGAGTAGAAGGCGCCGCCGCGCTTGCCGAGCAGCGCCGGCTTCTCGTCAAGCGCCGGATCGCCGTACATGGCCAGGAGTTCCTTCTCCATCGCGGCGACCTCGGCCGCTCGCGAGGGCTTCGTGCCGAGCTCCCGTACGACCTCGTCGTGCGCGTAGAAGTACCGCAGGTAGTACGAGGGGACGACGCCGAGCCGGTCGACGATCTGGCGAGGCATGCGCAGATCGTCGGCGATCGTGTCGCCGTGCTCGGCGAGCAGCTTCGGCAGGACGTTCTCGCCGTCCGGACCGCCGAGCCGTACCCCGAGCTCCCACGACAGGTGGTTGAGCCCGACATGGTCCAGGTGCACCTCGGCCGGGGTGACGTCGAGCAGAGCTGCGAACTTCCGCTGGAAGCCGATCGCCACGTTGCACAGGCCGACGGCCTTGTGCCCGGCCTGCAGAAGCGCCCTGGTCACGATGCCGACGGGGTTGGTGAAGTCGATGATCCAGGCGTCGGGATTCGTGCGCCGGACCCGCTCGGCGATGTCGAGCACGACCGGCACCGTACGAAGCGCCTTGGCGAGGCCGCCGGCCCCGGTGGTCTCCTGGCCGACGCAGCCGCACTCCAGCGGCCACGTCTCGTCCTGGTTGCGGGCGGCCTGTCCGCCGACGCGCAGCTGGAGCAGGACCGCGTCGGCGCCGTCCACCCCGGCGTCCAGGTCGGACGTGGTGGTGATCTTCCCTGCGTGGGCCTGCTTGGCGAAGATCCGCCGGGCGAGTCCGCCGACGAGCTCCAGCCGGTCGGCCGCCGGGTCGATGAGCACCAGCTCCTCGACCGGCAGGGTGTCCCGCAACCGTGCGAATCCGTCGATCAGTTCAGGTGTGTAGGTGGACCCGCCACCCACTACTGCGAGCTTCATGTCAGCCCTTTACTCCGGTCAGTGTGACGCCCTCGACAAATGCCTTCTGGGCGAAGAAGAAGACGGCGATCACGGGGGCCATGACCAGAACGGTCGCGGCCATGGTCAGGTTCCAGTCGGTGTGGTGTGCGCCCTTGAAGGATTCCAGGCCGTAACTGAGCGTCCAGGCGGCAGGGTTCTCGGAAGCGTAGATCTGCGGTCCGAAGTAGTCGTTCCAGGCGGCGAAGAACTGGAACAGGGCGATCGCCGCGATGCCGGGCTTCGCCATCGGCAGGACGACCCTGATCAGGGTACGGAATTCGCCGCACCCGTCGACCTTGGCCGCGTCCAGGTACTCGTCCGGGATGGTGAGGAGGAACTGCCGCAGCAGGAAGATGGAGAACGCGTCGCCGAAGGCCATCGGAATGATCAGCGGCCAGAGCGTGCCCGACAGGTCCAGTTCCTTCGCCCAGAACAGGTACATCGGGATGATGACGACCTGCGGCGGCAGCATCATCATCGAGATGACGAGCATCAGCGAGAGCTTGCGGCCCCGGAAGCGGAACTTGGCCAGCGCGTACGCGACGGGCACCGATGACACGACGGTCAGGACGGTGCCCACTCCCGCGTACAGCAGGGTGTTGCGCCACCAGGTGAGGAAGCCGGGGGTGTCGAGGACCCGCCGGTAGTTGTCCCACTCCCAGGTGTCGGGGGTGAGGTCGCGGGTCAGCGCCTGCTGGTCGCTCATCAGCGACGTCAGGACGACGAACACGAACGGGAGCACGAAGAACAGCGCGGCCGCGATGCCCAGCGAGTGGACGGCGATCCAGTGCAGCAGTGCCTTGCGGCGGGCTGTGCGCAGGGCCGGTGTGGAGGTGCCGGCGGCCGGCACCGGGCGGGGCGTGTCGAGGAGTTGGGTCATGGCTCAGTCACCGGCCTGGATCAGGTTGTTGCGGCCCCGCATCAGCAGCGCGGTGAAGGCCATGGCCAGGGCGAACAGGACGAGGGCGACGACACAGGCGGAGCCGTAGTCGAAGCGCTGGAAGCCGAGGTTGTAGACGAGCTGGGGAAGCGTCAGGGTCGACTTGTCCGGGTAGCCGGGTTCGAACTGCTGCCCCGAGCCGCCGATCACGCCCGAGGCGACCTTCCCCGCCACGAGCGGCTGGGTGTAGTACTGCATCGCCTGGATCACCCCGGTCACCACGGCGAACAGCACGATCGGCGAGATGTTCGGCAGCGTGACGAAGCGGAACCTCTGCCAGCCGGACGCGCCGTCCAGCTCGGCCGCCTCGTACTGCTCCTTCGGTACGTCGAGCAGTGCGGCCATGAAGATCACCATCAGGTCGCCGATGCCCCACACCGCGAGCATCGTGAGCGCCGGCTTCGAGAAGGAGGCGTCGTTGAACCAGCCCGGCGTCGGCAGCCCCAGATCGCCGAGGATCGAATTGACGGGCCCCGTCCCCGGGTTGAGCAGGAAGACGAAAGCCAGCGTCGCGGCGACCGGCGGCGCCAGGTAGGGCAGGTAGAAGAAGGTGCGGAAGAGCCCCGTCCCCGTCCTGATCTTCGTGATCAGCATGCCGATGCCGAGGCCGAACACCACCCGGCAGGTGACCATGACGAGCACCAGCCAGAGCGTGTTGCGCAGGGACGGCCAGAACATCGGGTAGTCGCTGAAGACGTACGTCCAGTTCGCCGCCCCGTTGAAGGACGGCACCCCGAAGCCGTCGTACTTCATGAACGAGAAGTACACGGTCGAGACCATCGGGTACGCGAAGAAGACGGTGAACCCGATCAGCCACGGCGACATGAAGGCTGCCGTCCGCAGCGCCGACCGGCGGTGCTTGGAGCGGAGTGTGTGCGTGGTCATCGGGATCTACTTCGCCTTGGCGATGTCGGTGTCGATCTGCGCGGCGGTCTTCTCCAGACCTGCCTTCAGGTCCTTCACCGCACCCTTCTCGTACTGGAAGCCGAAGTCCTGGATGGTCTGCTGGTACGTCGCCCCGTTGACCGCACCGTCGGGCGTGTTGGACTTCGGGTGCTGGGCGATCTCCAGGAAGGTCTTGAAGCGCGGGTCGAACTTCAGGTCGGGGGACTTCAGTGCCGCGAAGGTGGAGGGCACGTTGCGGATGCCGTTCGCGAAGTCGACCACGGCCTGCGTGTCGCTCGTCATGAACTTCACGAGCTCCCACGCCGCGTTCTGCTTCTTGCTGGCCGGGGCGATCCCCATGATGGTGCCGGACAGGAAGCCCTTGCCGTAGCTGTCGGCCTCGTCGTCGGCCACCGGCATCGGCGCCACACCGATCTCGAACGGCACCTTGGCGTCCGTGGCCATTCCCAGCCGCCACTCGCCGTCCAGCTGCATCGCGACCTGACCGGTGTGGAACGGGTGCTTGGCGCCCCACTCGTCACCGAAGGTGCCGCGGAACTTCTCCAGCTTCGCGTAGCCGCCGAGGTCCTCGACCAGCTTCTTCTGGTACGTGAACATCTTGGCGAAGGCGGGGTCCTTGGCGATGTTGGACTTGCCGTCGGCGTCGAAGTACGTGTGGTCCCACGAGGACAGGTAGTGATCGGCGACCGTCTCGTAGCCGTGGTAGGTCGGCATGAAGCCGAGCTGCTCGTAGCTGTCGCCCTTGGCGACCGTCAGCTTCTTCGCGACCGCGGCCAGCTCGGACATGGTCTTCGGCGGCGCGGTGACGCCGGCCTTCTCGAAGGCGTCCTTGTTGTAGTAGAGGCCGTAGGCGTCCGCGAGCAGCGGCAGGGCGCAGCGCTTGCCCTCGAACTGGGTGTAGTCGAGCAGGACCTCGGGAAAGGTCTTCTCCAGGTCCAGCTTCGACTTCTCTATGAAGGGCTTGAGGTCGGCGAAGGCGCCGGACGAGCAGAACTTGCCGACGTTGGAGGTCGTGAAGGACGACACGACGTCGGGGCCGTTCGAACTGCCGGTGCGCAGCGACTGGTTGAGCTTGTCGTCATTGATGTTGCCGACGACGTTGACCTTGATGTTCGGGTGGGTCTTCTCGAAGCGGTCGACGTTGTCCTGGACGGCCTTCACCTCGGAGGGCGCGCTCCAGCCGTGCCAGAAATTGATCGTGGTCCTCGCGTTCGGGTCGTCGTTCGCACCGGACTCGGCCTGGCCCGTACAGGCGGTGGCGAGGACCGAGATCGCGGCGACGGCGACAGCGGCGGTGGTGGTCAGTCGGCTTCTGCGCATGGCAAAGCTCCCAGGGGCAGGGGGAAGAGGAGAAGGCAGGAGTGGGACAGGGTTCAGCGGGAGGTGTCGAACACTTCGTCGCGGGTGTCCGCGAGGGCCCGCTCCAGGGCGCCTCGCAGGACCGGGTGCCGGCTGATCCCGCCGAGTACGAGACGGGGCCGGGACGCCGCGAGCTCGGCGAGCTCGGACTGGATCAGGGACCGCAGCAGCTCGCCGCCCGAGGCGACGAGCTCGCCGGAGAGCACGATCAGGCCGGGGTCGAGCACGGCGGTGACGGACGCGAGACCGGTGGCGAGCCGCTGGGCGTACTGGCGCAGCAGCTCCGTCAGTGCGGGGTCCTGTTCGTACGCGGCGGCCGCCCGGGCCAGCAGCCCGGCCGCGACCTCCGCGTACGGCTGGTGAGGGGTGTCGATGCCGAGCGAGGTGGCGAGCCGGGGGACCGCCTGGGCACCGGCCAGCTCCTGGAAGCCGCCGGCGTTGGCCTTCACGACCTGGCGCACGAGAGGGGTGCCCGGCACCGGCAGGAACCCGACCTCGCCCGCGCCGCCGGTGAAACCGCGGTGCAGCCGGCCGTTGATGACGAGGGCGGCACCGAGGCCCTCCTCGTTCCACAACAGGACGAAGTCCTCGTGGCCCCGGGCCGCTCCGAGCCGCTGCTCGGCCACCGCGACCAGGTTCACGTCGTTCTCGTACTCCACCGGCATCGGCAGGGAGGCGGCCAGCTCGTCCAACAGCGTGGGGGAGTGCCAGCCGGGCAGGTGCGAGGCGTAGCGCAGCCGTCCCGTGCCGGGGTCGAAGGCGCCCGGGGTGCCGATGACGACACGGTGCACATCGGCGCGGGCGAGCCCGGCCTCCTTGACCGCGCCGTCCAGGGCGTCCGTGACCTGCCGCACCACGCTGTCGGCGCGCCGTCCGGGGGTGCGGAGCTCGTACTCACCGACGGTCCGGCCGGTCACGTCGGCGATCGCCGCGACGATCCGCTGGGCGGTGACATCGAGTCCGGCCACGTGCGCGGCCCGAGCGTTCACCGCGTACAGCTGGGCGCTGGGGCCCGGCCGCCCCTCGCTCGTACCGGTGGCCACGACGAGCCCGGCCGCCTCCAGCCGGGCGAGGAGCTGGGACGCGGTGGGCTTGGACAGGCCCGTCAGCTTCCCGATCCTCGTACGGGAGAGGGGGCCGTGCTCCAGGAGCAGGTCCAGGGCGGCGCGGTCGTTCATGGCGCGAAGGACGCGCGGTGTACCCGGCGTGCCCGGTGTGGTTCCCGCCATGACGGATGCACCTGCCCTCTGTTAGGAAAGTTTCCTATTCGGTGGGAGGAACGTATGGCGCACGTCACCGGCACGTCAATGGTGTCCACCCCTGCGGCAATCAAAGCGTTACCTGAGGCCGGGCGGACGACGAAGGGGCGCCGCGCGGAGTCCGCGCGGCGCCCCTTCGCCCGAGTCCGGGCCGGTGCTACTTCGTCAGGTTCGGCGGCGCTATCGGGGTTGCCGCCAGCGACTGCGGCGACGTCGTCGACGCGTACGCCGACGGGGCTGCCACGCCCGCCGTCGGGTCCGGGGCCGACTCGCCGTCCGCCTGGAGGGGGACGGCGCCGACCATGCGGATGCCGGCCGAGTCGAGCGCCTGCTTGATCCGCCAGCGCAGCTCGCGCTCCACGCCCAGCGCCTTGCCCGGCATCGTCTTCGCGGTGACCCGTACGGTCATCGAGTCGAGCAGGACGGCGTCCAGGCCGAGGATCTCCACCGGGCCCCACAGGCGCTCCGCCCAGGGGTCCTCCTTGGCCATGACCTCGGCCGCCTCGGTGATCGACGCGCGGACCCGGTCCAGGTCCTCCGTCGGGCGCACCGTGACGTCGACACCGGCCGTCGACCAGCCCTGACTGAGGTTGCCGATCCGCTTGACCTCGCCGTTGCGGACGTACCAGATCTCGCCGTTGTCGCCGCGCAGCTTGGTGACGCGCAGACCCACCTCGATGACCTCGCCGGAGGCGACACCCGCGTCGATCTGGTCGCCGACCCCGTACTGGTCCTCAAGGATCATGAAGACGCCGGACAGGAAGTCGGTGACGAGGTTGCGGGCGCCGAAGCCCAGCGCCACACCGGCGACGCCCGCGGAGGCCAGCAGGGGCGCCAGATTGATCTGGAACGCGCCCAGGATCATCAGGGCGGCCGTTCCGAGGATCAGGAACGACGTGACCGAACGGAGTACGGAACCGATGGCTTCCGAGCGCTGACGGCGTCGTTCCGCGTTGACCAGCAGACCGCCGAGAGCCGTGCCCTCCACCGCCTGGGCACTGCGGTTCATCCGGTCGATGAGATTGGTCAGGGCACGCCGGATCACGTACCGCAGTACGAGCGCGATCGCCGCGATGAGCACGATGCGCAGACCGGTGTTGACCCAGGTGGACCAGTTCTCCTCGACCCAGCCGGCGGCGTTCCCGGCCCGCTCGGCGGCTTCGTCCAGCGAGCCGCCGGGCGCTGGGGACGGGGCTGCGGCCAGGAGGGCGGACAGGGACACGACGGGGACCTCCAGGTGGGGCGACAGCAGACCAACCACAGTAACGAAGCCGGAGGAGTGGTTCGTTGCCGCTGCGAGGGGAGAGACACGTCTCACCCGGGGATACAGAGGGTGTGGCCGATCGCACAGCGCGATCGGCTGCCGTGGTGAAGCGCCTGTTCCGCTGCCTTCCGGCGGTGCGTCCGGCCGGTGGTGAGAAAAATCCCTCGGGCCCGTTACCCGGACGTGGTGGCGCTTCTACCAGGCATGAGGAGAGACTGAGATCGGATCGTCCCGGCGCGAGCCACGCGCCGCCGGCGTACAAGGAGGCATCCACCGTGCCGCATGTCCTGGTTCTCAACGCGTCGTACGAGCCCCTCGGCGTCGTACCGCTCCGCCGCGCGCTCGTCCTCGTCCTCGAGAACAAGGCCATCTGCCTCGAGGAGTCCGGCGCCTTCATGCACAGTGCCACCCGTGCCGTGCCGGCGCCCAGCGTCGTCCGCCTCAAGCGATTCGTACGGGTTCCCTACCGGGGGCCCGTTCCCCTGACCCGCCGGGCGCTCTTCGCCAGGGACGGCGGCCGCTGCATGTACTGCGGTGCCGCCGCGACCAGCGTCGACCACGTCATTCCGCGCAGCCGCGGCGGACAGCACGCCTGGGACAACGTGGTGGCGGCCTGCCGCCGCTGCAACCACGTCAAGGCCGACCGCCACCTGCCCGAGCTCGGCTGGCGGCTGCGCCACGCGCCCGCCCCGCCCAGCGGCCTGGCCTGGCGGATCATCGGGACCGGGCACCGCGATCCGCGCTGGCTGCCCTACTTGCAACCGTTCGGCGCGGACGACGTGATGGCCCGGATCGATGGCGTTTCCGCCTGAGAACCCGGGCCTCTGTCGTCCCGGGACAGGTAGCGGGGTGGGCCCGGAGGCCCGCCACGCTACTCGGCCACGGCGTAGGCCTCCACCGACCACAGCGAGTAGCCGTACTGCGTGGCCCGGCCGTCGCCCTGCACCCTGATGAAGCGGGTGTCCTTCGCGTCCATCCGGACCGATTCGCGCCCGCCGCCGCCCTCCCGCACGGTCGCCGCCGTACGCCAGGTGCGGCCGTCCGCGGAGACCTGGACGCGGTAGCGGGAGGCGTACGCGTCCTGCCAGTGCAGCACCACCTGGCCCAGCCTGACGGGCCGGGGCAGCTCGGTCTGCCACCAGGCGCCGTCCTCCACGGGCGAGGACCAGCGCGTCCCTGGATCGCCGTCCGAGGCCGCCGAGGCGGGGAAGTCCGGGGTCTCGTCGCCGGATGAGGAAGCCGTGGCCGTACGCGCCAGATCCGGGCCCGCGGTGCGCGGGTAGGCCCGCACCGTCAGGGTGCTCTCCTCGCCGCCGAAGCTCAGCGGCACCTCGTACTCGCCGGCCGGGGTGTCCGCGGGGACGGTGATGTCCACCGGGACGTCCGTACGGGAACCACGCGGCACCGTCGTCTGCTTCGGCACCGTCACCTTGATGCCCTTGGGCGCTTTCGCGGTCAGGGACCCCTTCACCTCGGCGGGGCGCCCGCCGGCCAGCCGTGCCTCGACACGTTGCGGACCGCCGCCGATCACGGCGTCCGTCTCGCCGCGTACGAGATCGAGCCGGGCAGCCGGCTCGTCACCGAACCACGGCACGAGCGCACGCACGGCCGCGGAGTCGAGTCCCGTACCCGCCACGACCGGGGGCGCGCTCATGACACCCGGGGCCAGGGGCCCGGTGAGGACGGGGCGGGCCGCCGGGACGGTGACCCGGAGCGCGTCCGCCCGCAGGCCCGTCGCCGGCGTGTGCGTCCAGCCTGCTGTCGACAGCGGGCCGAGGCCGCGCCAGCCCTCGCCCGGCACATGGGCCTCCAGGACCGCGCCCGCGGCCCCGCTGCCCGGCGCGGTCAGCGTGGTGACGGCCTGGACCGGGCGGGCACGGTCCAGGCGGACCGTATAGCTGTTCGTGTCCCGGCTCACTGTGCCCGCATCGCGGTCGGTGCCGTTCCAGCCGTCGGCCTCCTTGCGGACCCGGTCCAGGAACGGGCCGAGCACGCCCTTGCCGAGCGTCGCGCCGCTCGCCCCGATCTCCTTGCGCAGCGCCTCCAGCGCCAGCTGTGCCTTCCAGGCGGCCGCTCCGTCGCCGCGCGCCTGCGCCTGCAGGAGGTCGACGGCGAGCTCACCCGCACGGCCGTACCGGGCCAGCTGCTCGGTCCACGGGCGCACCTCGTCGTCCAGCCGTCCGTTCGCCGGGGTCCTCAGCTGCTGCGGGGCCCGGCGCATCACGGAGAACGCCGCCCGCAGCTCGCGCGCCGCGTCGTCACGGGCCGTCGCGTTCGCCGTCGCACGTGATGCCCAGAACGCGGCGAACAGCGGCTGCAGATAGGCGGACTCGTCGCCCCCGAGCACCGATGTGGCGCTGTTGCCGGCCAGCGCACGCAGTGCCGCCCGGGTGTCGGCGTCGGCGCCCGCCAGGTCGTCTATCGCCGCCTGCCAGGACTCCTGGGGCCGGTACCCCTTCGGGTTCCAGGCGAAGTCCGCTGCCGTGAAGAGCGGAATGCGGGAGGCCGACGACTGCTCCATCGCGTTGGCCAGCAGCGCCGCGGAGCCGCTCGCCACGGCCGGGTCCCGGCCGGTGTACGGACCGAGGAAGATCCGGTCCTGCGCGTAGTCGTTGACCGGGTAGTTGTCCATGGTGACCAGCGGATGACGGAAGGCGGCCCGCGCGCCGGCCAGCTCACGCCCGGTGATGGTCTTCGGTACGACGCCGACCCCGGTCCAGGCCACCTGCACCCGGTCGTCCAGCTCGGCGGCGAGCGCGGTGCGGTAGTCGGTGGCACCGTCCTGGTAGTACTCGGTCGGCATCACCGACAGCGGCTCCGCGCCCGGGTGGCGCTCCGCCAGATGCCGGGCGACCGCGCTCGCGACCCTCGCCTGGGCGCCGGCCGCCGCCCGCGGGCCGCTGCCGAACGTCTCCGCGTCCCGGTCGCAGTGCCACTCGCTGTAGCTCACGTCCTGGAACTGCAGCTGGAAGACCCGGACGCCCAGCGCCCACATCGCGTCGATCTTCCGTGTCAGCGCCTTGACGTCCGCGTCGGACGCCATGCACATCGCCTGCCCGGGGGATACGGCCCAGCCGAGCGTCACATGCTCGGCTCGCGCCCTCTCGGCCAGCGCCCGGAAGTCCGCCCGCCGCTCGGCGGGATACGGGTCGCGCCAGCGGGCCTGCCGGTAGGGGTCGTCGCCGGCCGCGTAGAGATAGCGGTTCTGCTTCGTGCGTCCCATGAAGGCGATCTGGGCGAGCCGCTCCTCGCGGGTCCACGGCTGTCCGTAGAACCCCTCGGCCATTCCCCGCACGGCGGTGCCCGGCCAGTCGCGGACCACGGCCGGGGCGACGGTGCCGTTGCTGATGAGCTGGCGCAGGGTCTGGACGCCGTGGAAGAGGCCGTCCTCGCCGATGCCGTCCAGGGCGACGGTGGAACGGCCCCGCACCTCGCCCACGGCGATGCGGTAGCCGCCGGACGGAAGGTCGGCGCGCTCGGGCGCGGACAGGTCCCGCAGTGCCTGACCGGCGCCCGTACCGCCCAGCCTGATCACCGGGCCGCGGCCCGGCAGGGCGTGGTGCACGATCCGCACTCCGGCGTCGCCCAGGACCTTCCTGAGCGCGGCCACGGCATGGCGGTCGGCCTGCGCGTCGGCGAGGAGGGTGACCTCCGTGCCGAGGGGCACGGCCCGGCCGGACGCCTTGATCGCCTGGGGCCGTGGCCAGACGGAGGGCAGCTGTGTTCCGTCGGCGCGGTCGGGTGTGGTCGCGGCGGGTGTGCCGGGGACGACGGGGGCCGCGAGCGCTGCCGGTGCGGCCGAGCCGAGCAGTCCGCCGATCACGGCGACGGCGACGGCCGTCGCACGCCTTCTGCGCCCGAACTGCACGCCGTTCTCCCTTCGTCCCGCCCGTGGGCTCCGAGCCCACCACCCGGGCGCGAGGGTGTCAATGCGCGTGGCCGTTGTGACGTATATGCCGGATGTGTCGCATGATGCGGTCGGCGCGTATCGACGGAAGGGCGTCGGGTGGCCGAAAACAGCCCATACCCGACGTACGCGGGAACGGTATGTGACCCACGGCACGTTGGGCTCGTTGTCATAACGCCTACGTCACGTCCACGCCTGCTCCCGCGCCCGCTGGGTAGGCCTGCTGTGTCCTGTTGTCCACGGCCAGGAGGCCACCGTGCCCGCTTCCGCGCAGCTTCTGCTCTCCGCCCTCTCCAAACAGGTACCGAGCTCCACGGGTCCTGATCCGCTGACCGGTGATCCGCTGACCAGCGAACCGCCCCTGACCGATGTCGCGCCCCTCATGATCAGCCAGCTGCCGCTCGCCGACGTCTCCCACCTCGTCGGCGAGCAGGGCTTCGCCGATGACGCCCCGCTGACCAGCGAGCCTCCGCTCGCCGATGCCACCCCGCTCACGAGCGAGCCACCGCTCGCCGCCGTCGCCCCTCTGACCAGCGAGCCGACAGCACCCGGCACCGCAGGGGGCATGGAGTCCCCAGGAGTCTGAATGGGCTTGTCCCGGCTCGCCGCACTGCACGGCGTCGCCACCTCCTTCTCCCCGTCCGCGGATGTCACGGTGTCCGTCCCCGACGACACGGTCAAGGCCGTGCTCGCCGCGCTGGGCGTCGACGCCGCCACCCCCGCGGGGGTGGGGAGATCACTCGTCGCCGCCGAATCGGCAGCGGCCTCCCGCCTGCTCCCGCCGACGGTGGTGACCTGGGCCGGGGAGCCGCTGCCGCCCGCCCTGGCCGCGCTGCCGCCCGGCGCGACCCTGACGATCGAGCCCGAGAGCGCACCGGGAAGCACCGAGGCGCCGCCCCCGCTGCGGATGAAGGTCCCGGGGGCCGTCGCGGCACCCCGGGCCGGGAACGCGCCGAGTACGCCCTCCTGGTGGAGCGAACCGCCCCTGGGCGTCCACCGGCTGACCGTCCGTGCCCCGGACCACCGCTACGCCACGGCCACGCTCGTCGTCGCACCGGACCGCGTACCCCAGCCGCCCGCACGCACGCACGGCTTCCTCGTCCAGCTCTACTCGCTGCTCTCCGCCCGGTCCTGGGGCATGGGTGACCTGGCGGACCTGGCCGACCTCGCCGCCTGGTCCGGACGGACCCTGCAGGCCGGCTTCGTCCAGGTCAACCCGCTGCACGCCGCCGTGCCCGGCAGGCCCACCGACCCGTCCCCCTACCGCCCCTCCTCGCGGCGCTTCCCCGACCCCGTACACCTGCACATCGAGTCGGTGCCGGAGTACGGGCACGTATCGGACAGGGCGACGCTCGACGACCTGCGCCAGGACGCCGCGTCACTCTGCGAGGCCGTCCTGAACAAGGGGGCGCTCATCGACCGGGACGCCGTCTGGGAGCTCAAGAAGCAGGCCCTGGAACTCATCGTCCAGGTCCCCCTGACCCCCGGCCGCCGCGCCGCCTACTGCGACTTCCTGGCCGCGCAGGGGCAGGCCCTGGAGGACCACGCCCTGTGGTGCGCCCTGGCCGAGGTGCACGGCTCCGACTGGCGCGGCTGGCCCGAGGGGCTCCGTGACCCGCGCTCCCCGCAGAGCGCCCGCGCCCGCACCGATCTCCTGGACCGGGTCGACTTCCACTGCCGGCTCGCCTGGCTGACGGACACCCAGCTCGCCGCGGCCCAGAGCGCCGCGCGGGACTCCGGGATGGCCGTCGGGATCGTCCACGACCTCGCGGTCGGCGTCCACCCCGACGGGGCCGACGCATGGGCCCAGCAGGACGCCTTCGCGCACGGCATGTCCGTCGGAGCGCCCCCGGACGCCTTCAACGCGCACGGCCAGGACTGGGGGCTGCCGCCCTGGCGCCCCGACGCGCTCGCCGCGTCCGGCTACGCCCCCTACCGCGGCCTCCTGCGCGGTCTCCTCGCCCATGCGGGCGCACTGCGCATCGACCACGTCATGGGCCTGTTCCGGCTCTGGTGGGTGCCCGAGGGCAGCCCGCCCACCGAGGGCACCTATGTCAGCCACGACGCCGAGGCGATGCTCGCCGTCCTCGTCCTGGAAGCGCACCGTGCGGGTGCCGTCGTCATAGGGGAGGACCTGGGGACCGTCGAGCCCGGAGTGCGCGAGGCGCTGGCCCGGCGCGGGGTGCTCGGCACGTCCGTGCTCTGGTTCGAGCGTGACTGGGACGGCACCAGACGCCCGCTGCCCCCCGAGCGCTGGCGCCGGGACTGCGTGGCCACCGCCACCACCCACGACCTGCCGTCCACCGCCGCCCGGCTGACGGGTGAGCACGTGACGCTGCGCCACCGGCTGGGACTGCTCACCCGCCCCCTGGAGCAGGAGCTCGCCGAGGACGCCACGGACACCGCCGAGTGGCTGGCCTATCTGGCGCGGCTCCGGCTGCTGCCCGAGGGCGACGGCGACGAGGAGGCCGCCGTGCGCGCCGTCCACCGCTTCCTGCTGCTCACCCCTGCCCGGATGGCAGGGGTCTGGCTCCCGGACACCGTGGGCGACCGCCGCCCGCAGAATCTCCCCGGAACCTGGGACCAGTACCCCAACTGGCGTCTGCCCATCGCCGATGCGGAGGGCCATCCGGTCACGCTGGAGGAGATCGCCGCATCGCCCCGGCTGCACCGGCTGATGGAGGTTCTGAGACCTGGCGCGGACCGGCCGTAGGGCCTGTACGGCACCCCCGGGCGCGCGCCGCTCCCAGGCGTTCGCTACGTTTGCACCGTGGACAAGAAGAACGCTATGCGCGCCGGCGCCGTCGCGGCCGGTACGACGCTGATGATGCTGCTCATGTCGTCCCCCGCGCTCGCTCTCACCCGCGACGACGGTGACGACCCGGGTCCGGGGCTGAACGTGATGGAGACCCTCGGTCTCTTCGTCGCGGCGCCCATCGTCCTGTTCCTGGTGATCGTGGGCCTCGTCATGGTCCTCGACAAGTCCAAGAAGCAGGCCTAGCACCTCTCGCCACACCGCTCCTCACGGGTGCGCCGCCGGTACGCGGTACCGCGCGGCGCACTCGCATGTCCGGATCCCGGTAGGTTTCGGCCATGACCGAGTGGGACGTCAAGAAGCTCCGCATCCTGCGCACCCTGCGCGACCGGGGCACGGTGACCGCGACGGCCGAGGCTCTCCTGATGACCCCGTCGGCCGTCTCGCAGCAGCTGACGAACCTGGCCAAGCAGCTCGGCGTGCCCCTGCTGGAGGCGCAGGGCCGCCGTGTCCGGCTCACCGACGCCGCGCACCTCGTGCTGCGCCATGCCGAGGCGGTCTTCGCCCAGCTGGAGCGGGCCGACGCCGAGCTGACGGGCTATCTGCGCGGTGAGGCGGGCCAGGTGCGGGTCGGCGCCTTCTCGACGGCCGTCCCCGCCCTCGTCGTACCGGCCGTCCGGCTCCTGGCAGCCGACCGCCGGCCCTCACCCCAGGTGCGCGTACGGGAGGCGGAGGCGGCACAGGCGTACGAGCTGCTGTCGGCGGGCGAGGTGGACCTCGCGCTCTCCCTGGCTGCGCACGCGCCCACGGCCCGCGACCCCCGCTTCACCCTCGTTCCGCTCCTGGCCGACCCGCTGGACGTGGCCCTGCCCGCGGCCCACCCACTCGCCGGCACCCCGGGCCTGCGCCTGGCCGACCTCGCCGCCGAGCCCTGGATCTTCGGCGGTTCGGGCCCCTGGTCGCAGATCACGACGGCCGCCTGCGAAGCGGCCGGCTTCGTCCCCGAGCAGGCCCACAGCGCGTCCGGCTGGACCGCGATCCTCGCCATGGTGGAGGCGGGCATGGGCGTCGCGCTGATTCCCCGCATGGCGTCGGCCGCCGACCGGCCGCGCGAGGGTGTGGCCATGCGGGTCCTGGACGCCGACCGGCCGCGCCGCCATGTGGTGGCGGCGGTACGGCAGGGGGCCGAGCGGGGGCCGGCGGTCGCACGGGTGCTGGCGGCGCTGGAGCAGGTCGCTGTTAAGCAGAACTGAACGAACTGTACGAAAACTTTCGATGGACCTGATGGGTCTCTCCGTACGAGAGTCGTCGCATGACCTTCGACGCGAACGAGAGCACATTCCAGGACACCGACCCCCACGCCAATGACGCGGCCCCCTACGGCGGCGGCGACCCGTACGCCGACTACCGCACCGCCACCGGCCTCGCGTTCACCGACCTCGTCGACCTCGCGGACCGCCGCCTCGGCGCGGGCGTGATCGCCGCCAACGACGAGTTCTTCGCCGAGCGCGAGAACCTCCTGATCCGTGAACCCGCCGTCTTCGACCCCGAGCGCTTCGGCCACAAGGGCAAGATCATGGACGGCTGGGAGACCCGCCGCCGCCGTGGTGCGGACGCGGACCACCCCTTCCCCGCCCCCGGGGAGCACGACTGGGCGATCGTCCGGCTGGGCGCCCCCGGCATCATCCGCGGCATCGTCGTCGACACGGCCCACTTCCGCGGCAACTACCCGCAGCGCGTCTCGGTCCAGGCGACGGCCGTCGAAGGCGCCCCGAGCCCCGAGCAGCTCCTCGCCGACGACGTGAAGTGGGAGGAGATCGTCCCGCAGACCCCCGTGCGTGGCCACGCGGCCAACGCCTTCGAGATCACCGGCGACCGGCGCTACACCCACGTCCGCCTCTGCCAGCACCCCGACGGCGGCATCGCCCGCCTCCGCGTCCACGGCGAGGTCGTCCCCGACCCGGCCTGGCTCGCCGCGCTGGGCACGGTCGACCTGCTCTCGATCCTCAACGGCGGTACGTACGAGGACGCCTCCGACCGCTTCTACTCCTCACCGGCCCAGATCATCCTGCCCGGCACCTCCCGCAAGATGGACGACGGCTGGGAGAACCGCCGCCGCCGGGTCCGCGACACGAACGACTGGGTACGCTTCCGGCTGCCCGCCCAGGGCGCGGTGCGCGCGGTCGAGATCGACACGGCCTGCCTCAAGGGCAACGCGGCCGGCTGGATCGCCCTCCACGGCCGGGACGGCGACACGGGCGAGTGGTTCGAGATCCTCCCGCGCACCCGGCTCCAGCCGGACACCCTGCACCGCTTCGTCCTGGACGCCGAGGCCGTGGTCACCCACGTCCGCCTCGACACCTTCCCCGACGGCGGCGTGGCCCGGATGCGCCTGCACGGCACGCCGACGGAAGCGGGAGCGGCCGAACTGGCCCGCCGCTACGAGGAGTCGGCCGGCTGACGGCTGCGCCCCCGGCTCCCTCCCCCCGACCCCGCCCGGCGGACGGCTGCGCGACAGCGCCTGCCCGCCGGGCGGTTTCCACCGCCTACGCGGTCGCTGCCGCCGAGTCGGCCGCCTGAGCCCTGAGCGCGCGCTCGACGCCCGCCCTGGACTCCGACATCAGCCGGCGCAGCGCCGCGCTCGGCCCGGCCGAGTCCAGCCAGGCGTCCGTGGCGTCCAGCGTGGCCGCGGAGACCTGGAGGGCCGGGTACAGGCCGACCGCGATCTGCTGGGCCATCTCGTGGCTGCGCGAGTCCCAGACGTCCTTCACCGCGGCGAAGAACTTCTCCGTGTACGGGGCGAGCAGCTCACGCTGGTCGGTCTGGACGAAACCGCCGATGACCGCCTCCTGGAGGGAGTTCGGCAGCTTGTCGGACTCGACGACCGAGGCCCACGCCTCGGCCTTCGCCTCCGCGGACGGCTGCGCCGCACGCGCGGTCGCCGCGTGGCGCTCGCCCGCGGCGGTCCTGTCGCGCTCGTACTCGGCGGCGATCTCCTCCTCGTCCAGGAGGCCCGTCGCGGCGAGCCGCTGCACGAACGCCCAGCGCAGCTCCGTGTCGACGGCCAGGCCCTCGATGCCCTCCGTGCCGTCCAGCAGGGACTGCAGCAGGTCGAGCTGCTGGGGGTTGCGGGCCGTGGCCGCGAAGGCGCGGGCCCAGGCCAGCTGGTGGTCGCTGCCCGGCTCCGCCGCGCGCAGGTGCGCGAGCGTCGCCTCGGTCCACTGGGTCAGACCCGCCTCGCGCCACTCGGGCGCCGCGTACAGGTCCAGCGCCAGCTTCACCTGGCGGTGCAGCGACTGGACGACACCGATGTCCGTCTCCTTGCTGATCCCGGAGAGGACCAGCGCCAGGTAGTCGCGCGTCGCCAGCTCGCCGTCCCGCGTCATGTCCCAGGCGGAGGCCCAGCTCAGGGCGCGGGGAAGGGACTCGGCGAAGTCGCCCAGGTGCTCCGTGACGACGGCCAGCGACTCCTCGTCGAGGCGGACCTTCGCGTACGAGAGGTCGTCGTCGTTGAGCAGGACGACCGCCGGGCGTGCCGTGTCCGCCGGGAACGGCACGGTCGTGCGCTCGCCGTCCACGTCCAGCTCGATCCGGTTCGTCCGGACCAGCTTCCCGGCCGCGTCGAGGTCGTAGCAGCCGATCGCGATCCGGTGCGGA
Source organism: Streptomyces sp. NPDC056452 (assembly GCF_042796085.1). Lineage (NCBI taxonomy): Bacteria > Bacillati > Actinomycetota > Actinomycetes > Kitasatosporales > Streptomycetaceae > Streptomyces > Streptomyces sp. NPDC056452. The sequence goes on along the minus strand of NZ_JBHTRI010000016.1, from coordinate 19,274 downwards.
CGCAGCGTCGGCTCGCCCTTCGCGCCGGCCGGGAGGGCGGGGGCCTCCTGGAGAACGGTGAAGGAGGAGACGTGGCCGTTCGCGTCCGTCTCGATCTCCGGGCGCAGGATGTTGATGCCGGCCGTCTCCAGCCACGCCTTCGACCAGGTCTTCAGGTCACGGCCGGAGGTCTCCTCCAGTGCGCCCAGCAGGTCGGACAGGCGCGTGTTCCCGAAGGCGTGCGCCTTGAAGTAGGCCTGGACGCCCTTGAAGAACGCGTCCTTGCCGACGTACGCCACGAGCTGCTTCAGGACCGAGGCGCCCTTCGCGTACGTGATCCCGTCGAAGTTCACCAGGACGTCGTCGAGGTCCCGGATGTCCGCCATGATCGGGTGCGTCGAGGGCAGCTGGTCCTGCCGGTACGCCCACGTCTTCATGGAGTTGGCGAACGTGGTCCAGGAGTGCGGCCACTTCGATCCCTCGGCGTCCGCCTGGCACGCGATGGAGGTGTACGTGGCGAACGACTCGTTCAGCCAGAGGTCGTTCCACCACTCCATGGTGACCAGGTCGCCGAACCACATGTGGGCCAGCTCGTGGAGGATGGTCTCCGCGCGCGTCTCGTACGCCGCGTCCGTGACCTTCGAACGGAACACGTACTGGTCGCGGATGGTGACCGCGCCCGCGTTCTCCATCGCGCCGGCGTTGAACTCCGGGACGAAGAGCTGGTCGTACTTGGCGAACGGGTACGCGTAGTCGAACTTCTCCTGGAACCAGTCGAAGCCCTGCCGCGTGACCGCGAAGATGTCGTCCGCGTCGAGGTACTCGGCGAGCGACGGGCGGCAGTAGATGCCGAGCGGCACCGACTGGCCGTCCTTCTCGTAGCTGCTGTGCACCGCGTGGTACGGGCCGGCGATCAGGGCCGTGATGTACGTGGAGATACGCGGCGTCGGCTCGAAGGACCAGATGTCGTCCTTGGGCTCCGGCGTCGGCGAGTTGGAGATCACGGTCCAGCCGGACGGCGCCTTCACGGTGAAGGTGAAGGTCGCCTTCAGGTCGGGCTGCTCGAAGCTGGCGAACACCCGGCGGGCGTCCGGCACCTCGAACTGGGTGTAGAGGTAGGCCTGCTCGTCGACCGGGTCGACGAACCGGTGCAGTCCCTCACCGGTGTTCGTGTACGAGCAGTCGGCGACGACCTTCAGCTCGTTGGTACCCGCCTGCAGGTGCTTCAGCGCGATCCGGGAGTCGCGGAAGACGGCGGCGACGTCCAGCGCCTTGCCGTTCAGTACGACATCGTGCACGGCCGGGGCGACCAGGTCGATGAAGGTCTCCGCACCGGCTTCTGCGGAGTCGAAGCGCACGGTGGTGACGGACCGGTAGGAGCCGCCCTCCTGCGCTCCGGAGAGGTCGAGATCGATCTCGTACGCGTCCACGGTCAGCAGGCGCGCCCGCTCCTGTGCCTCTTCGCGGGTCAGATTCGTGCCAGGCACGCGGTCATCTCCTTGATATGCGATGTTTTTGGCCATCCTTCCACGTGGGGTACGCGCAGCGCGATGTCCGTTTTCCGCCGGACCGGTGGAGGCGTTCGGGCCACCCTCGGAGCATGACCACCTATGAGGCACGACCCATCGCCCCCATCGCCCTCGACGGCCTCCGCAAGACGGACGACGCGGACCGGCCCTGCGTCCCGTACACGGCGACCGAGGGGGGCGAACCGCTGCGCTGCTGCCTGCGATCCGCCGGGCCGGGGGAGCGGATCGCCCTCGTCTCGTACGCGCCGCTGAGGCGCTGGGCGGCGGAGACCTGGGCCCGGCCGGGGGCGTACGACGAGCAGGGCCCGGTCTTCATCCACGCCGAGGAGTGCGAGGGGCCGACGGCGGACCCGGACGGCTACCCGTTCTCGCGGGCGGGCGCGCTGCGCGCCGTCCGCCGCTACGACGCGGACGGCCACATCGTCGGCGGCCGCCTGCTGGAGATCCCGGCCGACGAGGAGCGTGGCTACGACGAGGCCCTCGCGGAAGCCTTCGCCGACCCGGAGGTGGCGCTGGTGCACGTGCGGGCCGTGGAGTACGGGTGCTTCCACTTCGAGGTGCGACGCGGGTAGTACCCGCTTCACTCACTCCGGTAGCCATCCTATTCCTACCCTTGGTAGGATGGGCGCATGAAGATCAGTGTGAGCTTGCCGCAGGAGGATGTCGCCTTCGTCGACGAGTACGCCGCGAAGACCGAAGCGGATTCCCGGTCGGCGGTGATACACGCCGCCATCGAGTTGCTTCGTTCCGCCAACCTGGAGGCCGATTACGAGGCCGCCTTCGCCGAGTGGGACGCGAGCGAGGACGCCGCGTTCTGGGACCGGTTCTCGGGGGACGGGATCGCCGATGAAACGCGGTGATATCTATTTGGTCGACTACGAGCCCGTGCGTGGCAGCGAGGCCAACAAGGCCCGCCCGTCGGTGATCATCTCCAACGACGGAGCGAACGCCGTGGTGGCGCGAACGGGGCGAGGAGTGGTCACCGTCGTACCACTGACCTCGAACGTTGCTCGGATCTACCCCTTCCAGGTGCTGTTGCAGGCTGGCGAGACCGGTCTGACGAAGGACTCCAAGGTGCAGTGCGAGCAGGTACGCGCGATGGCTGAGGAGCGGTTCGTACGGCAGGTGGGTACCGTTCCCCGCCAGCGCATGACGGACATCGACGCGGCCCTGCGGCGGCACCTCGCCCTCTGAGGCATGCGAAAAGGGCGGCCCCGGACACCGGGGCCGCCCTTTCACGAGGGGGAGGGTCAGCCCTTCAGCTCCGCCGCCACCAGCTCCGCGATCTGCACCGCGTTCAGCGCCGCGCCCTTGCGCAGGTTGTCGTTGGAGACGAAGAGCGCGAGGCCGTGCTCGACGGTCTCGTCGACCCGGATGCGGCCCACGTACGAGGCGTCCTGGCCGGCCGCCTGGAGCGGGGTCGGGATCTCCGAGAGCTCGACACCCTCGGCGTCCTTCAGCAGCTCGTAGGCGCGCTCGACGCTGATCGGACGGGCGAAGCGGGCATTGATCTGCAGGGAGTGGCCGGAGAAGACCGGGACCCGGACGCAGGTGCCGGACACCTTGAGCTCCGGGATCTCCAGGATCTTGCGGGACTCGTTGCGGAGCTTCTGCTCCTCGTCCGTCTCGAACGAACCGTCGTCGACGATCGAGCCGGCCAGCGGCAGTACGTTGAAGGCGATCGGACGCTTGTAGACACCCGGCTCGGGGAAGTCCACCGCGCCGCCGTCGTGCGTGAGCTTGTCCGCGTCGGCGACGACCTTGGACACCTGGCCGTGCAGCTCCGCGACACCGGCGACGCCGGAACCCGACACCGCCTGGTACGTGGCGACGGTCAGCGTCTCCAGGCCTGCCTCCGTGTGCAGCGGGCGCAGCACGGGCATGGCCGCCATCGTCGTGCAGTTCGGGTTGGCGATGATGCCCTTGGGGCGGTTGCCGATCGCGTGCGCGTTGACCTCGGAGACCACCAGCGGGACCTCGGGGTCCTTGCGCCAGGCGGAGGAGTTGTCGATCACGACGGCACCCTGGGCGGCGACCTTCTCGGCCAGGGCCTTCGACGTCGCGCCGCCCGCGGAGAACAGCACGATGTCCAGACCCGTGTAATCGGCCGTTGAGGCGTCCTCGACGGTGATGTCCGTGCCCTCGTACGTGATCGTGGAACCCGCGGAGCGGGCGGAGGCGAAGAGCCGCAGTTCGGCGACGGGGAACTTCCGCTCGGCCAGGATCCTGCGCATGACTGTGCCGACCTGACCGGTGGCGCCGACGATTCCGACCTTCACAGGGACTCCTTCAAACGTACGAACGGGCACGGTTGCCACTCCATGATGCGTATGTCCACGGCTTCCTTGTCCAATCCATTGTCCGGCAGGCGGACGGCGAGGTCCGCGGCGGGCGAACGTTCTGCCGCGCTCCGGCGTCAGAGGGGAAACACATTCAGGGGGAGGCACTCCTTGCTGGGAAGGAAGGCGGCCGGTGCGGGGGACGACCCCCTGGGCCCGGCACAGGTGAACCGCGTCAGGGCGGTTCTTTCTCTGGGCGGAGTTCCGTACTCCGACCTGCAGGACGGTGTGCAGCAGATACGGCTGCGCCTCCTGGAGCGCTCGGCGAGCGGCCGGGAGGCCCCCCGCGAGATCGGCGCCTGGGCGGCCGTGGTCGCCACGAACCTGGCCGCCGACTGGCACCGGAGCAGGAACCGGCAGGCACGGGTCGGCGCCCGGCTCGCCGCCCTGAGCCCGGCCGACCCCGGCACCGAGGGCGGTCAGGAGGCCCGCCTGCTGGCTCTCACGGTGGCCGAGGGGCTGGACGAACTGCCGGCACCACAGCGCCAGGCCCTGGTCCTGCGGTTCTACGCGGACCTCTCGGTACCGCAGATCGCGGCGGAGCTGGGCATCCCGGAGGGAACGGTCAAGAGCCGCCTGCACGCGGCGGCCCGAGCGATGCGCGAGCGGCTCGCGCGGGTTCACGCGGACGAGGTGGTGTGACGATGGACACGGACGGGTCCGACGAGCTGATGGCCGTACTGCTGGGGCAGTCCGCGCCCGACCCGGGCGACGCACCGGCCGCTGCGCGGTACGACGCCGCGAGGCGTGACATGACGGTGCTCCGCGAGCAGCTGCACCTCATCGGGGATCACCTGGCCGCCCCGGACGGCGCACCGGGCACCCTCACGCCTTCGCGTCCCCGGTGGGTACGGAAGGGGCCACTCGCGCTCGCCGCCTCTGTGGTGATCGCCGCGTGCCTGGCCGGGACCGGAATCCTCTGGTCGGTCGCCCAGCCGTCCGGGGAGCACGGCGACGCCAAACTGAGCGAGGAGGGAATGATGGCCTGCGCGCGGGTCGTCGCGGACGGCACGGTCAGCCGGACGGAACGGGTCGGCGGCCTCGTACGGGTCGTACTGACGGTCGACCGGTACCTCAAACCTGACCGGGGACCGCGGGAGACCTCGTTCTTCGTCCCGGGCGAGGAGGAGGACTACTTCCGGCCGGGCCGGCCCATGGTCGTGATCGTCTCGCGCTTCCCGGGCGAGGGGGTGAATTCCTTCACCGGTGAGGACCGGGCCACCGCCTGGCAGTGGATGTCGGCCGCGCTGCCCGCCTCGCGCACCCTGGAATGCACGGACCCCGGATGACGCACAGCGGGGCGGGAGCTCCCGGAAGAGCGCCCGCCCCGCTGCTCAGATACTTCGGACCGCTACGGCGTGACCTTCTCGATCACGACGCTGCCGGTGCCCGCCGCGGTGCCGCGGGAGTTCACCAGGTGCACCTCGCCGAAGAACTGCCGGCCCTCAGGAGCCGCTCCGGCGACCACGACCTCGGCGCCGACCTGCGCGGACGCGCCGTTGGCCAGGGTCACGGCCTTCGACTCGTCGACGTTGATCGCGCCGAGCGACGGTGCGTAGTACACATCGCGGTAGTCGTACTCGGTGGTCCCGGCCGGGACCGAGTAGCCGTCGATGACGACGGTGTACGTACCGGCGGCCGGCTTCACCAGGCTGACCGACTCCTCGGAGCCGGCCGTCGTGGACGCACCGACCTCCGTGTCGCCGTTGTAGACGTACAGGTCGATGTCGGCGTTGGCGTCCGAGGTGCCACCGATGGCGAAGTCGAGCTTCTCGACGCCCTCACCGATGGTGACCGTGGTCTCGTACGTCTCACCCGTGGAGATCGACGGACGCTCGACCTTGGCCGAACCCAGCGAGCCGCCCTTGAGCGAGCCCACGAGGTCACCCGCGTTGTTGGTGACCTTCCAGTCCACCGCGGCCGGGGTGCCGATCTTCGCCTCGGCGATGGTCTTCACCGCCGGGTCGAAGGACGCGCCGAGCAGCGAGACATCCAGCTTGTACGGGTTGTCCAGCAGCGGCGACGTACGGCGGGACTCGACCTCGATCTCCCAGACGCCGGGCTGCGGGGCCTTGTAGGACCGCGTGTCCGGACGGCAGGTGTTGGCCGGGTTCTCGTAGTTCGGGTAGCAGAAGATCGTGGAGCTGTCCTCCACCGCGACCCCGTAGGGGTGGATGGAGATGAACCGCGTCTGGCTGCCCGAGCGCAGGGCGCTCATCGCGACCTCGAGCGTCTCCGCGCCCTCCGGGACGTTCACGAAGTACGACGTGGTGCCGTTGCGCTGCACCGAGCCGGTCGTCGAGAACGCGTAACCCGGCTTCACCAGGTCCTTGGAAACGATGACGGTGGACAGGATCTGCTGGTCCACGCCGACGGTCTTGGCGTCGTCCACCTGCAGGATCGCGCTGTGCACGCCGGCGGTGCCGGGCTTCGCCTCGACCTTGACGGTCACCGGCTTGCCGAGCGGCAGCGAGACGGTGCTCGAACCGGCCAGCTTGAAGGTGCCGTCGTTGTTCTTCCACGACAGCTTGTGCGCGACGGCGCGGTCCGGACCCGTGGTGCGGGTGACGGTGACGTCGTACGACTTCTTCTGGCCGGCCTTGAGGCCGCCCTCACGGTCGTACAGGCCGGTACCGAAGCCCGGGGTCTTCAGCGCGAAGTCGATCGCGGTGTCGACCGGGGCCTTGACCGAGTACTCGTGCGCCGGGGTGCCCTGCTTCTCGATCTGCTTCCAGGCGCCGACGATGTTGATCAGACCGGCACCCTGGGCGTGCGCGGGCACGCCGTCGATGTGGGTGGCGGTGCTGGTCAGCGCGGTGCGCAGGTCGGCCGGGGGCAGCTCGATGTTCTTCTGCTTCGCGGCGGACAGGAGCAGCGCCGTGGCGCCCGCGGCCTGCGGCGAGGACATCGAGGTGCCCTGCAGCATGGAGTAGCCGGCGGGCAGCGTGTAGCCCGCCTCCTTGACCGGACCGCCGGGGAACCAGGTCTGGGTGGTGTTGATGGACGCACCCGGAGCCGTCAGGATCGGCGCGAAGCCGCCGTCCTCACGCGGACCGCGCGAGGAGAAGGGCAGCATGTCGTACTTCTTGGTGACGTTCGAGCCGTAGTTCGCGGCCCAGGTCTCCTTGGAGATGGACGCGCCGACCGAGATGACGTGGTCGGCGAGGCCGGGGTCACCGATCGTGTTGACACCGGGGCCCTCGTTGCCGGCCGAGATGACCAGCTGGACGCCGTAGATGTCGATGAGCCGCTTGTAGAGCTCGGCGCGCGCGTTGTTGCCGTCGTTGAGCGGCGGCAGGCCGCCGATCGACATGTTGACGACGTCGACACCGCGGTTCACGACGAGGTCGATCATGCCCTCGGTCAGCGCGATGTTGGTGCAGCCGCCGGACCAGGTGCAGGCACGCGAGGAGACGACCTTGGCGCCGGGCGCCGCGCCGTTCATCTTGCCGCCGAACAGGCCGTTGGCCGCGGTGATGCCCGCGACGTGCGTGCCGTGCTCGCTCTCGATGACGCCGATGTTGACGTAGTCGGCCTTGGTGCCGGCCGCGTCGAAGACGACGTCCTTGCGGGTCTCGACGACGAACGGGATGCGCTCGACGATCTGGGTCGCCGGGTTGTCCGTGCCGAAGTAGCCGACCTGGTGCTTGTCCTTGTACGGCTGGAGCACGGCGTCGTTGCCGAAGTTCGCGTCGTCGTTCAGGTCGACGCGGACGGTACCGGCGGTCGGGTCGTAGAGCACGGCCCACTTGTCGGTGGTGTCGCCGTCCCGGTTCAGGTCCCCGGCCATGTCGCCACCCAGGGTGGCGGCCTCGGAGAAGATCTGGATCTTGTAGGACCCCTCCGGCGCCGAGTAGGTGCGGCCGCCGATGGTGAAGGTCGGACCCGCCACGGCCGCGGTCATCCGCAGCCAGGTGCGGTCGCCGTCGCTCACGGGGTCGGTGGCCGTCACCCAGTCGACGATCTTGCGCTCGCCGGTGGTGGTCTTCTGCAGCGCCGGGTGCGCGATGTCGACACCGGAGTCCAGGACACCGATGGTGATACCGCGGCCGTCGGCCTTCGGGTGCTGCTGGACGAAGTCGACCGCACCCGTCTCGAAGGACGGGTTGTACGGGTTCTTCGCCGGCGTGTTCTTGCCGGGCGCCGGGTAACTGCCCGTGGACTTCGTCTGCTTCGCACCGGCGGCCCGGTCGCCCGTGGGCGTCGGGTCGTCGAGCTTGATCTCCTGCTTGAGATCGATGCCGTACACCGAGGACAGCTTCTGGGCCGCCTTGATGGTGGCCTCGGCCGTCGCGGTCGGCACGGTCGCCCGGACATAGCCGAGCTTGTCGTACGTCTGTCCCAGCACGGACCCCTTGACGGCGTCCAGCTGCTCGGTGACCTGCTCGGTCGCACCGGGAGCGGTGGCGACCATCATCGTGATGTTCTTCTCGCCCTTGGCCTCGGCCTTCGCCAGCACATCGGCGTCGGCCTCACCGAGCTTGTCGCCCTTGTCGCTGGTGGCGGCAGGCTTCACCGGTGTGGTCACCGGGGCGTCGGCGGCGAAGACCGGGGCGGCGCCGGAGGCGGCCAGTGCGGCCACCAGACCGGCAGCGGCTGCGATGCGCGCCGCGCGTCTCGCCCCGGGTATGGAGCTGGGGGATTCCTTGGTCATCAGCATCCCTGTTGGTGAAAGAAAGAGAGAGTCCGGAATTCGGTACCGGATGACCGCTCAGCCTTTCCTAAAAGGCAGTGGTTTGTGGAGACTTGGCGGCGGCGAGTAGTGGACATGGCGTACATTCGCCACCGGTGCTGATGCGTCATGTGGGACGAAAAGGGTGAATGTTCCGCTCACCGCGGCAGGACCACCACGTACGCGGCCGGTTCACGGTCGTCCGCCGCCATCAGGGCCGTACGCACCACCACCGCCTGCTGCGCCATCCTCTCGCGCAGCTTCTTCGCCGTGACGCGGACGACGGTCACCCCGAGCCCCTCCAGGTGCTCCCGTTCCGCGGTGTACGTGATGTGCTCCTGGCGGGGGCTGCGGGTGCCGAGTTCGAGCGCGACGGCCTGGTCCGGCCAGTACGCGTCCACCCCGCCCAGGAACGCGCCGCCCTGCAGGTACAGATCCACGTTCCACAGCGGCTCCGGCAGACCGTAGCTGCGCACCATCTCGTACAGCCGGTCCTCCGCCACCGCCCTGCCCTCCAGGAGCAGCGCGTCGACAGCCTCCACCACATGGGGCCTGCCCAGCAGCTTGGCCGCACTCAACTCCCGTACGACCGTAGCGGGTTCGCAGTGACCGCCGCGGACCGCCTCCGTCAGCATCCGGCGCACCGTCGGGGCGTCCGTGAGCCCGGCCACCGCATCCGCCAGAGCCCGCTCCACGGGGGCCACGGGCACTCCGAGCCGCCGGTCGGGCGCGGGCAGCGAGGCCGCCCGCTTCACATCGACGAACCGGGTGGAGCGCAGCCGCCTCGTGCGGGGCACCAGCACGTCGATCCGGTGGAGAGCGATCATCGGCGGGGCGGACGCGAAGCCGTGCAGGGCCAGCGCCGCCAGTCCGGTGATCATCGCCTCGCCGTACCCCGGCCCGGACTGGGCCGGCACGGTCCGCCGTGCGGAGGCCGGTGGCCGGCCGGCGTACAACAGGGCGCCGTGCACGCGCTCCTGGCTCGTGGGCGGGCACGGGTGCAGGAGGTACACGCCCGGCAGCAACTGCTGCCACGGCCCGCCCGGCAGGCACTGCGCGGCGGTCTGCGCGGCGGACACACCCTGGGCGCGCAACTGCGCGGCGGACTGCACGCGTTGCCGCACATCGTGAAGGGGACGGGGGGACAGCGGGGTGTTCTGGGTCATGCCCCGGAGGTTCCCGCACCTCTCAGGAGCGCTAACCGCTGTTACAAGGCCGTCGGCATTTCAGGACAACGCCGTCCTAAAGTACGGCAGTTCGACTGCCGAAAAGAGCGGTCGCGCCGGGGATTGTGCGACGGCCGCCCCGCACAGATGTGCGGGGCGGCCGTGTCACCGGATCAGACCGCGGCGTCGCACTCCTGGCCGCGCAGCGCGCGCGCCAGGTCGTCCCGGGCCTCCAGGACCAGCCGCCGCAGCGCCGGGGCCGCGTCCGGGCGGGAGGTCAGCCACGCGTCCGTCGCCGCCAGCGTCGCGGGGTCGTCCTGCAGCCCCGGGAACAGGCCCTTGACGACGTCCATGCCGATCTGGATGGACCGCTCGGCCCACACCCGTTCGATCGCCTCGAAGTACGAGGCCGTGTACGGCGCCAACAGCTCGCGCTGCGAGGGCTGCACGAAGCCCGCGATCGTCGCTCCGGCGAGCGCGTTGGACAGCTTGTCCGACTCCACGACCGCCGCCCACGCCTGAGCCTTGACCGCCTCCGAGGGGCGCGACGCCAGGCACCGCACGTGGTGGCGCTTGCCGGACGCCGTGTCGTCGCGGGCCAGCTCGGCGTCGATGGCCGGCTCGTTGGCCACCCCGTGCGAAGCCAGCGGCGACAGGAAGGCCCAGCGCAGCTCCTGGTCGACATCCAGGCCCTCGATCACGGCCGTGCCGTCCAGCAGGCCCGTCAGCAGCTGGAAGTCCGCTTCCGAGGTGGCGACCGCCGCGAAGAACCGTGCCCAGGTCAGCTGGTGCTGGCCGCCCGGCTCCGCGAGGCGCAGCTCCCGCAGCGCGCCCTCGGCCAGCGCCCGGCCGCCCTCCTCGCGCCACGCCGGCGCGGCGTAGTGCACGAGCGCGGACTGGGCCCAGGCGTGCAGCATCTGGAGCACGCCGATGTCCGACTCCCGGCCGGCGAACGCCAGGACCAGGGAGACGAAGTCGCGGGCGGGCAGCAGTGCGTCCCGGGTCTGGTTCCACAGCGCGGACCAGCACAACGCGCGGGCCAGCGGGTCGGTGATGTCGCCCAGGTGCTCCCGCAGGGTGGCGAGGGATCCCTCGTCGAAGCGGACCTTGCAGTAGGTGAGGTCGTCGTCGTTGACCAGGACGAGGTCGGGCTTCTCGGCCCCGGCCAGCTCCGTGACCACGGTGTGCGGCCCGGCGACATCCACCTCGGCGCGGGCGTACCGCACCAGGTCGCCCGCGGGGGTGAGGCGGTACAGGCCCACCGCGACCCGGTGCGGGCGCAGCTCCGGGTGGGAGGCGGCGGCGCCCTGGAGCACCACCAGCTCCGTGATCCGGTCCGCGGTGTCGTACGTCACCGCCGGCGTCAGGACGTTGACGCCCGCCGTCTGCAGCCAGGACCGGGACCAGGACGTCATGTCGCGCCCGGACGTCTCGGCCAGCACCGAGAGCAGGTCGCCCAGCTGTGTGTTGCCGTAGGCGTGCTGCTTGAAGTACCGGCGCGCACCCTCCAGGAACGCGTCCCGTCCCACGTACGCCACCAGCTGCTTGAGCACCGAGGCGCCCTTGGCGTACGTGATGCCGTCGAAGTTCAGCTTGGCGTCCTCCAGGTCACGGATGTCGGCCGTGATCGGGTGCGTGGACGGCAGCTGGTCGGCGCGGTACGCCCAGGCCTTGCGGTTGTTGGCGAAGGTGATCCAGCCGTTGGTGAAGCGGGTGGCCTCCACCATCGAGAAGGACCCCATGAAGTCGGCGAAGGACTCCTTCAGCCACAGGTCGTCCCACCACTGCATGGTGACCAGGTCGCCGAACCACATGTGCGCCATCTCGTGCAGGATGACGTTGGCGCGGCGCTCGTAGGACGCCGAGGTGACCTTGCCGCGGTAGATGTACTCCTCGCGGAAGGTGACGCAGCCCGGGTTCTCCATGGCACCGAGGTTGTACTCGGGCACGAACGCCTGGTCGTACTTCCCGAACGGGTACGGGTAGTCGAAGTGGTCGTGGAAGAAGTCCAGGCCCTGCTTGGTGATCAGGAAGATGTCGTCCGCGTCGAAGTGCCGCGCGAGCCCCTTGCGGCACATCGCGCCGAGCGGGATCTCCAGCTTCGAACCGTCGTCGAACGTACGGGTGTAGAGGTCGCTCTCGCAGTGGTAAGGACCCGCGACGACCACCGTGATGTACGTCGAGATGGGCTTCGTCTCGGCGAAGCGCCACTCCTCGCCCTCGTGGAACTCCTCGGCCCCGTTGGACCGGACCGTCCAGCCCTCGGGCGCCTTCACCTCGAAGCGGTAGGGGGCCTTCAGATCGGGCTGTTCGAAGTTCGCGAAGACGCGCCGGGCGTCGGCCGGCTCGTACTGCGTGTAGAGGTAGACCTCGCCGTCCTCCGGGTCGACGAAGCGGTGCATGCCCTCCCCGGTCCGGCTGTACGCGCACTGCGCGTCGACCACCAGGACGTTCCCGCCCTCGGCGAGGCCGTCCAGCGCGATCCGGGTGCCGTCGAAGACGGCCGCCGGGTCCAGGGCCTTCCCGTTCAGCGTCACCGCGCTCACGGCCGGGGCCACCAGGTCGGCGAAGGTCGAGGCCCCCGCACGCGCGGCGCGGAAGCGGATCGTGGTCAGCGAGCGGAACGTGCGCGGACCGGCGCTCCCGTCGGGCTCACCGACGGCGGAACGCAGGTCGAGGGCGACCTCGTAACCGTCGACGGTCAGCAGCTCGGCCCGCTCATGGGCCTCGTCGCGGGACAGGTTCTCACCGGGCACGGAACACTCCTTTGTGTCTCTTTCGAACAGCTTTGATCCTCGCATGCGGCCGATGGCCCCGGCACCCGGGAATGGCCGGAGTGCCCCGCGGCGTTCTGGAACCCAGGTGCGAGACGACCTCATGAGGAGAGACATGCCCGAGAACAGCACGTCGAACGGCAGGACCCCGGCGGACTTCTGGTTCGACCCGCTCTGCCCCTGGGCCTGGATGACTTCACGCTGGATGCTGGAAGTGGAGAAGGTCCGCGACGTCGAGGTCCGCTGGCATGTGATGAGCCTGGCCGTGCTCAACGAGGACAGGCTGGACGAGCTGCCCGAGGAGTACCGGGACATGCTGGCGAACAAGGCGTGGGGCCCGGTCCGGGTCGTCGTCGCCGCCCAGCAGAAGCACGGCGACGCCGTCGTCGGCCCCCTTTACACGGCGCTCGGCACCCGCATCCACAACAAGGGCGAGGGCCCGACCCGCGAGGCCGTCGTGGGCGCCCTCGAAGATGTCGGCCTGCCGGTGGAGCTCGCGGAGTACGCGGACTCGGACACCTACGACAAGGAGCTGCGCGCCTCCCACAAGGAGGGCATCGAGAAGGTCGGCCAGGACGTCGGCACGCCGGTCATCGCGGTGCCGGGCGCCGACGGCGAACAGATCGCCTTCTTCGGCCCGGTCGTGACCCCCGCCCCGAAGGGCGAGGACGCGGCGAAGCTGTGGGACGGCACGCTGCTGGTCGCCTCGGTCCCCGGCTTCTACGAGATCAAGCGGACCCGTACGCAGGGCCCGTCCTTCGACTGACGCACCCGCGCGACCCCGCACGGCCATGGAAGAACCCCCGCGAGTCATGTCCTCGCGGGGGTTCTTCTTTCATCCGCCTGCCGGGTGAAGGTTGAGAAGACGATCACGAGGCAGGACGTCTGCACACCGTCAGGGAGCGAGCAGCAGCACGTCCGCGCGCTCCTTGGCGGCCGCGTACCGCTTCGCCACGTCCTGCCAGTTGACGACGCGCCACATCGCCTCGATGAAGTCGACCTTCTGGTTCTTGTACTGGAGGTAGAAGGCGTGCTCCCAGGCGTCGAAGACCAGGATCGGGACCGAGCCCTGGCCGACGTTGCCCTGGTGGTCGTAGACCTGCTCGACGATCAGCCGGCCGCTGACCGGCTCGTAGGCGAGGACGCCCCAGCCGGAGCCCTGCGTGGTGGCCGCGGCCTTCGTCAGCTGGGACCTGAAGCCGGCGTACGAACCGAAGGACTCGGCGATCGCGTCGGCGAGGTCGCCCACACCGTCCGCCGCGAGGGGCTCGCCGCCGCCGTCGCCGGTCATGTTGTGCCAGTAGATCGAGTGCAGGATGTGGCCGGAGAGATGAAACGCGAGGTTCTTCTGGAGGCCGTTGATCGCGCCCCAGGCCTCCTTGTCGCGGGCCTCTTCCAGCTGCTCCAGGGTGTCGTTCGCGCCCTTGACGTACGCGGCGTGGTGCTTGTCGTGGTGGAGCTCGATGATCTGCGGGTTGATGACCGGTTCGAGCGCCGCGTAGTCGTACGGGAGTTCCGGAAGCGTATACGTGGCCATAGGTTCGAACCCTCCAACTGCTGTCCTGTTGTTATTGCAAGTCGTTCGCAATTGCAGGCTAGCAGGAGGAGGGTCCGAAAGTGATCAGCCCCTGGTCCTAGGACCCCGGACCGTCGCGTGGGCATTGGGCGGCAGCGTCGGCGGCGGGACGGGTGAGGACGTGTCCGGCCGATCCGCCACGGGCGTGGGTAGGGTCGGGGGCGGGCGTCGAACGCCGACGGCGCGGAGCGGGAGACGGTGCCGGATGAAGATGCGAAAGGGCCGCCCCGAGGAAGCCGCGGCGCTGACCGAGCTGGCGCTGCGGTCGAAGGGGCACTGGGGCTACGACGAGGAATTCCTGGCCGCCTGCAGGGACGAACTCACCGTCCGCCCCGCCGATATGGGCTCCCGGCGCACCGAGGTCGCCGAGGAGGACGGGCGCATCCTGGGGTTCACCACCCTGGACGGGGAGCCTCCCCGGGGAGCCTCCCCGGGGAGCCCTCGGCATGATGTTCGTGGAGCCGGACACGATCGGCCGGGGCGTGGGCAGGACGCTGTTCGAGCACACCATGGCGGCGGCCCGACGGCTCGGTTTCGCAGCGCTCACCATCGACGCCGACCCGAACGCCGAGCCGTTCTACGTGGCGATGGGGGCGGTCCGCATCGGGGCGACCCCGTCGGGCTCGATCCCGGGGCGCGAACTGCCGTTGCTCCGCATCGAACTCGGCTGATTTCCCAGGGGGCTCAGCGGCCCGGCCGGGCGGAGCCCCCGGGTGCGGCCGCCTCCAGCTCGTCGACGCTGCCCGACATGATCGTGCGGACATGCTCGGTGATGTGCTCGGCGGGCCAGTCCCACCAGGCGACGGCGAGCAGTCGGGCGATGTCCGCGTCGTCGTACCGGGTACGGATCAGCTTCGCCGGGTTTCCGCCGACGATCCCGTAGTCCGGGACATCGGCCGTGACCACGGCGTCCGCGGCGATGATCGCGCCGTTCCCGATCCGTACGCCCGGCATCACCGTCGCCCGGTAGCCGAACCACACATCGTGGCCGACCACCGTGTCGCCCCGGCCCGGCAGGCCGGTCAGCAGGTCGAAATGGTCGGCCCAGGAACCGCCGAGGGTGGGGAACGGGAACGTCGACGGGCCGTCCATACGGTGGTTGGCGCCGTTCATGATGAACCGCACCCCGGTGCCCAGCGCGCAGAACCTGCCGATGACGAGCTTCTCGGGACCGTAGTGGTACAGCACGTTGCGGGTCTCGAACGCGGTCGCGTCATCGGGGTCGTCGTAGTACGAGTACTCGCCGACCTCGATGAGCGCCGAGGTCACCAGGGGCTTCAACTGCACCACCCGGGGCTGGCCGGGCATCGGGTGGAGCACTGTGGGATCGGCGGGGAGGAGGCTCATGCGGGCACTCTCCCAGAAGGCCCGTGCGGTGTGCACGGGAAATTCAGGCGCGCGGCGCGCGCCCCGCCCGCTTCTGCCGGACCAGACCGGTCACGATCAGCACCGCGGTCAGCGCGCCGGTCGCCAGCAGCTGGTCACGCGTGTCGGGCTGGCGCAGCATCAGGAAGAAGATGCCGGCCATGGCGAGCAGCGCCACGATCGTCAGGACCGGGAAGAGCCACATGCGCACGACGAGCTTCTCGGGTGCCTCGCGCTCCATCCGGCTGCGCAGGATCAGCTGGGAGACGGCGATGAAGATCCAGACGACCAGGATCACCGCGCCGATCATGTTGAGCAGCCACGGGAAGACGTCATCGGGACGCCAGTAACTGAGCAGTACGCACAGGAAGCCGAAGACGGAGGAGACGAGCACGGCGTTGCGCGGTACGCCGGAGGAGATCGTGCCGATGCGCTTGGGGCCCTGGCCGCGGGCGACGAGCGAGCAGGCCATGCGCGAGGCGCCGTAGATGTTGGCGTTCATCGCGGAGAGCAGGGCGACCAGGATGACCACGTTCATGATCTCCGCGGCGCCGCTGATGCCGAGATGGTCGAGGGCCGCGTAGAACGGGCCGACCTCGGCGACCGCCGGGTCGTCCCACGGGACGAGGGCGACGATGACCGCCATCGAACCGACGTAGAAGACCGCGATCCGCCACATCGCCGTGCGCACGGCCCTGGCGACGCCCTGCACCGGGTTCTCGGACTCGGCCGCGGCGATCGTGACGGTCTCCAGACCTCCGTACGCGAAGACGGACGCGAGCAGTCCGATGATGAACCCGTCGGAGCCGTTCGGCAGGAGCCCGCCCTCTCCCGTGAGGTTCGAGGCGCCGGGGGAGTCCGTGCCGGGCAGCACGCCCAGGAGCGCGAGTACGCCGAGCACGAGGAAGAGCGTGATCGCGACGACCTTGAGCGCCGCGAACCAGAATTCGAACTCGCCGAAGTTCTTCACGGCGGCGAGGTTCGTGCCGAGGAAGACCAGCATGAACAGGGCGACCCAGGCCCACTCGGGCGTGCCGGGCAGCCAGCCCGTGACGATCTTCGCGGCGCCGATGCCCTCCAGGCCGACGGCGACGCAGAGCAGCACCCAGAACGACCACCCGGCGGTGAAGCCCGCCCACGGTCCGATCGCACGGTCGGCGTGCACGGAGAACGATCCCGACGCCGGATTGGCGGCCGACATCTCGCCGAGCATCCGCATCACGAACATGACCAGCAGACCGGAGATGCCGTAGGCGATGACGATCGACGGACCGGCGGCGGCGATCCCGGCGCCGGAGCCGACGAACAGGCCGGCGCCGATGACACCGCCGAGGGCGATCATCGACAGATGGCGCTGCTTGAGCCCGTGGGTGAGCGCGGAGTCGACGGTGGGCGTGGTGTCCGTGGGGGGCGGCGCGGAAGTCCGGGACATCGGAAGGCTCTGTTCGCTGGTGGGACGGGGGACGGCCCACAGTCTGGACATGCTGCCCGTCCACAAGGAACCGTTGTCCGCTATACGGTCACCGGGCTCACACATGGTGCACACCCGAGCACGTGCTGACCCCGGGTCAGGCCCTGCGCGCCCGGAACTCCCGCACACCTGCCACGAGCAGCACCAGCCCGGTGGCCCCCGCCGACCACAGGACCTGGGAGCGCGCCGCGTCATCGGTGAGCATCAGCAGCAGGACGCCCAGCAGACCGGCCAGGGTCAGCCAGGTCAGATAGGGGAAGCACCACATCTTCAGGGTCAGGGCCGCCGGCGCCTCACGCTCGATGCGCCGGCGCAGACGCAACTGCGAGGCGGCGATCAGGGCCCAGACGAACAGCAGGACCGCACCGACCGAGTTGAGCAGGTAGAGGAAGACCGTGTCGGGCCACTTCAGATTGAGCAGTACGGAGACGAAGCCGAAGGCGACCGAGGCCAGCACGGCCCGCCGCGGCACCCCGTCGGAGCCGCCCCCCGAGACCTTGAGCAGAGCGCGCGGGGCCTCGCCGCGCTCGGCCAGCGAGAAGACCATCCGGGAGGCCCCGTACAGGTTGGCGTTGAGCGCCGAGAGCAGCGCCACGAAGACCACGATGTTCATGATCTGCCCGGCCGACGGCACCCCGATCGCGTCCAGAACCTTCACATACGGGCTGAGCCCCGCCTGCTGGGCGGTCCACGGCAGCACCGTCACGATGATCAGCATCGAGCCGACGTAGAAGAAGAGGACGCGCACCATCGCGCTGCGCACCGCACGGCCCACCGCGCGCGCCGGATCATCGGTCTCGGCGGCGGCGATCGTCACGACCTCCAGCCCGCCGAAGGCGAAGACCACGGTGAGTACGCCGGAGACCACCCCGTCCCAGCCGTTCGGAAGGAAGCCGCCCTGTCCGGTGAGGTTGGTCATCCCGACCGGAGCGGTGTCCGGGAGGATGCCGAAGACGGCCAGCAGGCCGAGCACCAGGAAGGCCACGATGGCCGTCACCTTGAGCGCGGCGAACCAGAACTCGAACTCGCCGAAGTTCTTCACGGCGGTCAGATTGGCCACGGTGAACACCACCATGAACACCAGCACCCAAAGCCACTGATCCACCGCGGGTACCCACCCGTGAGCGATCTGCGCGGCGGCCGTCGCCTCCACGGCGAGCACGACCACCAGCAGGAACCAGTACAGCCAGCCCACACTGAAGCCCGCCCAGCGGCCCAGCGCGCGTTCCGCATGGACGGAGAAGGAACCGGACGCGGGCATCGCCGCGGACATCTCGCCGAGCATCCGCATCACCAGCATCGCGAGCGCGCCCGCGATCAGGTACGAGACGACGATCGCGGGGCCCGCGACGGCGATCCCGGCGCCCGAGCCGACGAACAGCCCGGCGCCGATCACTCCGCCCAGCCCGAGCATGGTCAGGTGGCGCTGCTTCAGGCCGTGGGCCAGGGGCTCCGGTGGCAGGGCGGAGGGCGCGGGGGGAGGGGCGTCGTGCATGAGGTGCGGGTCACTCTCGGATCATTTATGGGGAACCTACAGTCTCACGGGTCACCGGCCCGTCCCGCGTCGGGTGCCGCACATGCCCCGGCCTCAGTGACAAGCATCACGCCCATTGGTGATTGTGTGACGCTCTTTGTTTGAACCCGACTAACTCCTCAACCACCGCTTTGTGGGCGGCTGCTGATGATCCAGCGATATTCCGTCGGCTAACGTCACCATCAGTCTGCCCCCACCTGTCCTGTTGCCCTCACCTGCGGAGTCCCTGATGAGCACTGCTGCCGCCCCCATCCGTTCCGGAGCGGTCCTCGCCGACCTGCTGCCCGCAGCCCGGCACCGCTACGCCGTGGACACCGCGCTGGTCCTCGGCGGCGCCGCACTCACCGGCATCGCGGCCCAGATAGCGGTCCCCGTTCCCGGCTCCCCGGTTCCCGTCACCGGCCAGACCTTCGCCGCGCTGCTCATCGGCACCGCCCTCGGTGCCCGTCGCGGCTTCCTCTCCCTCGCGCTGTACGCGCTCATCGGGATGGCCGGCATGCCGTGGTTCGCCGGGGGCAGCTCCGGAGCCGGCGGTGCCTCGTTCGGCTACGTGCTGGGCATGCTGCTCGCCGCCACGGTCGTCGGCGGCCTCGCCCGCCGCGGCGGCGACCGCTCGGTGCTGCGCACCGCGGGCACGATGGTGGCCGGCTCCGTGATCATCTACGCGGTCGGTGTGCCGTACCTCGCGCTCTCCACCGGGATGTCGATGAGTGCCGCCGTCGCCGCGGGCCTCACGCCGTTCCTGATCGGTGACGCCCTCAAGGCGGCGCTGGCCATGGGCGCGCTGCCCGCGTCCTGGAAGCTCATCGGGCGTCGCGGCTGATGCCGTAGGCCCCAGCGAAGAGGCCCGCCGGTCGAACTGCGACAGC
>NZ_JBHTRI010000015.1:156047-173218 GCF_042796085.1 Streptomyces sp. NPDC056452 | reverse complement strand
CCTCAAACGCCGGCGAGGCTTGAACGGAAAGGGCCCGGCCGGAAGGAATCCGGCCGGGCCCTTGCGCGCTGGGGGTCAGCTCGTCTTGCGGAGGCGGAACGTCAGGGACAGGCCCTCGTCCTCGAAGGGCTCGCCGTAGGCCACGTCGGCCTCGCCCTCCGCGTAGTCCAGGGCCAGGACCTCGTCCGCGATCAGCGACGCGTGCTCGGTCAGTGCCTCGGCCGTCGCGGGGGAGGTGGACGTCCAGCGCACCGCGATACGGTCCGCCACGTCCAGGCCGCTGTTCTTGCGGGCCTCCTGGATCAGCCTGATCGCGTCACGGGCCAGTCCCGCGCGCCGCAGCTCCGGGGTGATCTCGAGGTCCAGGGCGACCGTGGCGCCCGAGTCGGAGGCCACCGACCAGCCCTCGCGCGGGGTCTCGGTGATGATGACCTCGTCGGGGGAGAGGGCGATCCGCTCACCGTCGACCTCGACCGACGCGGTGCCCTCGCGCAGGGCCAGCGAGAGCGCGGCGGCGTCGGTGTCCGCGACGGCCTTGGCCACCGCCTGGACGCCCTTGCCGAAGCGCTTGCCCAGGGCCCGGAAGTTCGCCTTCGCCGTCGTGTCGACCAGCGAGCCGCCGACCTCGGACAGGGAGGCCAGCGAGGAGACGTTCAGCTCCTCCGTGATCTGGGCGTGCAGCTCGGCGGAGAGGTTCTCGAAGCCCGAGGCCGCGACCAGGGCGCGGGACAGCGGCTGACGGGTCTTGACGCCCGACTCGGCCCGCGTGGCACGCCCCAGCTCCACCAGACGACGGACCAGCGCCATCTGCGTGGAGAGCGCGGGGTCGATCGCCGACAGGTCCGCCTTGGGCCAGGTGGACAGGTGCACCGACTCCGGGGCGTCCGGGGTGACGGGGGCGACCAGGTCCTGCCAGACACGCTCCGTGATGAACGGGGTCAGCGGGGCCATCAGCCGGGTGACCGTCTCGACGACCTCGTGCAGCGTGCGCAGCGCCGCCTTGTCGCCCTGCCAGAAGCGGCGGCGCGAGCGGCGTACGTACCAGTTGGACAGATCGTCGACGAACGAGGACAGCAGCTTGCCGGCGCGCTGGGTGTCGTAGCTCTCCAGCGCCTGGGTGACCTGGTCCACCAGAGCGTTCAGCTCGCTCAGCAGCCAGCGGTCCAGGACCGTGCGATCGGCCGGTGCCGGATCGGCCGCGGACGGCGCCCAGCCGGACGTACGGGCGTACAGGGCCTGGAAGGCGACCGTGTTCCAGTAGGTCAGGAGCGTCTTGCGGACGACCTCCTGGATCGTGCCGTGGCCCACACGGCGTGCCGCCCACGGGGAGCCGCCGGCCGCCATGAACCAGCGCACGGCGTCGGCGCCGTGCTGGTCCATGAGCGGGATCGGCTGGAGGATGTTCCCGAGGTGCTTGGACATCTTGCGGCCGTCCTCGGCGAGGATGTGGCCGAGGCAGACCACGTTCTCGTAACTGGACTTGTCGAAGACGAGCGTGCCGACCGCCATCAGCGTGTAGAACCAGCCGCGGGTCTGGTCGATGGCCTCCGAGATGAACTGCGCCGGGTAGCGGCTCTCGAAGATCTCCTTGTTCTTGTACGGGTAGCCCCACTGGGCGAAAGGCATCGAGCCCGAGTCGTACCAGGCGTCGATGACCTCGGGGACGCGGTACGCCTCCAGCTGGCAGTTCTCCTGCGAGCAGGTGAACGTGATCTCGTCGATGAACGGACGGTGCGGGTCCAGGTCCGACTGGTCGGTCCCGGTGAGCCCGGAGAGCTCGGCGCGGGAGCCCACACAGGTCAGGTGGTTGTCCTCGCAGCGCCAGATGGGCAGCGGGGTGCCCCAGTAGCGGTTGCGGGACAGGGCCCAGTCGACGTTGTTGTTCAGCCAGTCACCGAAGCGGCCGGTCTTGACCGAGTCCGGGAACCAGTTGGTCTTCTCGTTCTCCTCGAGAAGCCGGTCCTTGACGGCCGTCGTGCGGATGTACCAGGACGGCTGCGCGTAGTACAGCAGCGCCGTGTGGCAGCGCCAGCAGTGCGGGTAGCTGTGCTCGTACGGGACGTGGCGGAAGAGCTTCCCGCGGGCGTCCAGGTCCGCGGTGAGCGCCTCGTCGGCCTTCTTGAAGAAGACGCCGCCGACCAGCGGCAGGTCCTCCTCGAAGGTTCCGTCGGGGCGGACCGGGTTCACGACCGGAAGGCCGTAGGAGCGGCAGACGACGAGGTCGTCGGCGCCGAAGGCGGGGGACTGGTGGACCAGACCCGTACCGTCCTCGGTCGTGACGTACTCGGCGTTGACGACGTAGTGGGCCTCGGCCGGGAAGTCGACGAGCTGGAACGGGCGCTCGTACGTCCAGCGCTCCATCTCGCGGCCGGTGAAGGACTGGCCGGTGAGCTCCCAGCCCTCGCCGAGAGCCTTCTCGACCAGCGGCCGGGCGACGACCAGCTTCTCCTCGCCGTTCGTCGCGACGACGTAGGTGACGTCGGGGTGCGCGGCGACGGCGGTGTTGGAGACCAGGGTCCAGGGGGTGGTCGTCCAGACCAGGAGGGCCGCCTCGCCGGCCAGCGGGCCGCTCGTGAGCGGGAAGCGCACGAAGACCGAGGGGTCGACGACCGTCTCGTAGCCCTGGGCCAGCTCGTGGTCGGAGAGGCCGGTGCCGCAGCGCGGGCACCAGGGGGCGACGCGGTGGTCCTGGACCAGCAGGTCCTTGTTGAAGATCTCCTTCAGGGACCACCACACGGAGTCGACGTACTCCGGGTCCATCGTGCGGTAGGCGTCGTCGAGGTCGACCCAGTAGCCCATGCGGGTCGTGAGCTCGGTGAAGGCGTCGGTGTGCCGGGTCACCGACTCACGGCACTTGGCGTTGAACTCGGCGATGCCGTACGCCTCGATGTCCTTCTTGCCGTTGAAGCCCAGCTCCTTCTCGACCGCGAGCTCCACCGGCAGGCCGTGACAGTCCCAGCCGGCCTTGCGACCGACGTGGTAGCCCTGCATGGTGCGGAAGCGGGGGAAGACGTCCTTGAAGACGCGGGCCTCGATGTGGTGGGCCCCGGGCATGCCGTTGGCGGTCGGCGGGCCCTCGTAGAAGACCCACTCGGGGCGGCCCTCGGACTGTTCGAGGCTCTTGTTGAAGACCTTGTTGTCACGCCAGAAGTCGAGCACGGCGTGCTCGAGGGCGGGCAGGTCGACCTGGGCGGGTACCTGGCGGTACTGCGGCGATGTCATGTGCGGGCTTCCTCCGGCGGACGTGTTCCACTTCCGTCGGAGGGACGAGAACCGGCAGGCTCCCGCGGTACCACCCTCCTTGGCCCCGGGCATGCGCCCTTGGCCCCCTCATTGGGGTCGCGATGCCGGGTCTACTCGCCCTGTGCCCGTGGGCGGAGCCCACGGTCCAAAGCTTTCTTCCGGCGGCTCCGGGGTGATCTTCACGACGCGCTCGCCCCCGGGCTCCCACCGTCCCCGGGTCGCTGCGGGCTGCGTACGACGCTACTCGTCCCATCCATGCCTCTCGCTGCGGCCAGTGTACGGGCCCGTACGGGCGACGGCCGACCGGTTTACCGGCGGGGTGCGGCGTGACCCGAATGGCCAGACGGGGCGGAGGGAGTCCTGGCGGGCGTATCGGGAGCGGATTACCGCGCGGGGAGCTGGGCACAACGGTTGCAGGCGCGTCACGACCCGGGCACGGGGAGGGGCGAACCGGCGGCGTGCCCCGTTGCCGTGGGGCTGGGGTCGATTTATCGTCCCAGCACGATTCGCGTGCAAGATCACAATATGTGAAGGGGCCGCGGCCATGGTGGCGAAGAAGACCGCCGTAACAGGAACGGCGTCGGCGAGATCCACGGGTCCGGTGGCCGAGGAGACGACCGGAAAGGCAGCGAAGAAGGCGGCGAAGAAAGCGGTCAGGAAGGCGGCAAAGAAGGCCGTGGCCAAGAAGGCCGCGGCCGGGCCGCCCGACGGGAAGACCGCCGCGAAGAAGAAGGCGGCCTTGCCGCCGGACGAGCAGGAACGGGCCGATCGGGCTCCGGCGCACCACGGGCCGGCGAAGAAGAGCGCAGCCAAGAAGGCTTCGAAGAAGGCCACGGGGGCGGCCCAGGCCGCCGAGCAGACAGGAGCCCACACGGTGGTAGCCAAGAAGAGCGCCGGCCGGACCACGGCGGTAGGAAAGGGCGGTGCCACAGCGGTGCCGCAGGCCCGTGCGGCCGCCGCGACGGCGCCCGGCGAACTGGCGGTCAGGCCGGGGGAGGACCCCTGGACCCCCGACGAGGTCGCGGAGGCGAGGACGGAGCTGTCCAGCGAGGTCATCCGGCTGCGCAGCGAGCTGGAGGCATCGGGAGCGGCCCTGGCCGGGCTGATGCGGGACTCCGGGGACGGGGCGGGTGACGACGAGGCGGACACCGGCACGAAGAACATCACGCGCGAGCACGAACTGTCCCTGGCGGCCAACGCCCAGGAGATGCTGGAACAGACCGAACGCGCCCTCGCCAGGCTCGACGCGGGGACGTACGGGCTGTGCGAGATCTGCGGCAACCCGATCGGCAAGGCGCGCATGCAGGCGTTCCCCCGGGCCACGCTGTGCGTCGAGGACAAACAGAAGCAGGAGCGACGCGGTTGACCGAGGCGGTGTGTCGTACCCTCGTCCTCAGTCAGGCACCTAGGTTGAGGGACTCACGTGGCAGAGGCGGAGCGCATCATCGGTACGCCGGATATCCCTGATGCCGAGGGGGCTGACGGGGCAGAGCCCCAGCAGCCCTCCGAGGGCGCGACTCAGGCCGGGAGCGACGACAAGGGCGGCGGCAGGGGCAGGCGGAAGATCCTCGTGCTCTTCGTCGTGGCCGTGGTCGCCTACCTGCTGGACCTGGTCAGCAAGATGATCGTGGTCGCGAAGCTGGAGCACCAGGAGCCCATCGAGATCTTCGGCGACTGGCTGAAGCTCGACGCCATCCGGAACGCGGGTGCCGCGTTCGGGATGGGCGAGGCGTTCACGGTGATCTTCACGGCCATCGCCGCGGTCGTGATCGTGGTGATCGCCAGGCTCGCGCGCAAGCTCTACAGCCTGCCCTGGGCCATCGCCCTCGGGCTGCTGCTCGGCGGAGCGCTCGGCAACCTCACCGACCGCATCTTCCGCGCACCCGGCGTCTTCGAAGGCGCGGTGGTGGACTTCATCGCCCCCGCGCACTTCGCCGTCTTCAACCTCGCCGACTCCGCGATCGTCTGCGGCGGGATCCTGATCGTGATCCTTTCCTTCAAGGGCCTGGACCCCGACGGCACCGTGCACAAGGACTAGTGGGCGCAAGGCATACTCGACAGGTGAGTACGTATCCCGAGGTCCGCACCCTGCCCGTACCCGACGGTCTGGAAGGCGAGCGTGTAGACGCCGCCATCTCCAGGATGTTCGGTTTCTCCCGTACCAAGGCCGCCGAGCTGGCCGCAGCCGGGAAGGTCCAGGTGGACGGTGCGGTGGCCGGGAAGTCCGAGCGGGTGCACGGCGGCGCCTGGCTGGAAGTGGAGATGCCGCAGGCAGCCGCTCCGGTCCAGATCGTCGCCGAGCCCGTCGAGGGCATGGAGATCGTGCACGACGACGACGACATCGTCGTGATCATGAAGCCCGTGGGCGTCGCGGCCCACCCCAGCCCCGGCTGGACCGGCACCACGGTCATCGGCGGCCTCGCGGCGGCCGGCTACCGGATCTCCACCTCGGGTGCCGCCGAGCGCCAGGGCATCGTGCACCGGCTGGACGTCGGCACCTCCGGGCTGATGGTCGTGGCCAAGTCCGAGCGCGCCTACACCCTGCTCAAGGCCCAGTTCCGCGACCGGGTCGTCGAGAAGAAGTACCACGCGCTGGTCCAGGGCCACCCGGACCCGATGAGCGGCACCATCGACGCCCCCATCGGGCGCCACCCGCAGCACGACTACAAGTGGGCCGTCACCGCCGAGGGCAAGCCCTCCGTGACGCACTACGACCTCATCGAGGCCTACCGCGCCGCCAGCCTGCTGGACATCAAGCTGGAGACCGGGCGCACCCACCAGATCCGGGTGCACATGTCCGCCCACCGCCACCCCTGCGTCGGCGACCTGACCTACGGCGCCGACCCGACCATGGCCAAGCGCCTCGGTCTGACCCGCCAGTGGCTGCACGCGGTCCGGCTCGGCTTCGAGCACCCCTCGGACGGCAGCTGGGTCGAGTTCTCCAGCACCTACCCGGACGACCTGCGCCACGCCCTCGAGACGATCGCGGCGGAGAGCGAGTGAGCACCGCGCCCGCCCCGTACAGCACCCGCAGGGCCGTCGAGAAGAACGATCTCTCGGCGTGCTTCCAGGTCCGCAAGAACGTCTTCGTCGGTGAGCAGCAGGTGCCCGAGGAGATCGAGTACGACGCCTACGACGCCGACGCGGTCCACGTCCTCGCCGTTGCGGCGGACGGCTCCGCGCTCGGTACGGGCAGGCTGCTGCACGGCTCCGCGGCGGCGGGCAGGACCGGCGGCGCCGAAGCCGTCGGCTCCCTCGGCAGGCTGGCCGTGACGCGCGAGGCGCGCGGCCTCGGGGTCGGTGCCGCGCTGGTGCGCGCCATCGAGGACGAGGCACGCACCCTCGGCCTGACCGCCGTCGACCTGCACGCCCAGACCCACGCGCTCGGCTTCTACGAGCGGCTCGGCTACGTGGCCTACGGCCCCGAATTCCCGGACGCCGGAATGCCGCACCGGGCGATGCGCCGCACCCTCTGACCGGCTCGCCCACCGGAGGCGCCCGGCGACGCCCGTGAGGGCGGTCAGCCGCGGCCCGTACGCGGTGCCCTGCCCGGGGCCGGAACCCGGCCCTCGGGACGGTCACGGCCGCCGTCCCGCGCACCCGTCAGCTCCGGCCAGTGGTCGCCCGGCGGCAGTACCGCGGGCGAGGTCACGATCCGCGGCAGCGCGTACGGGTGGTGGTCACGCAGCCAGCCGACGAGCTGCTCCCGCACCGCACAGCGCACCGTCCAGATGTCGTCCGCGTCCTTCGCGGTGACCACGGCCCGCACCTCGATCGTCGACGCCGTGGTGTCCGTGACGGCCAGGGACCAGTCGCGGCCGTCCCAGGCGGCGCAATCGCCGAGGATCTCGCGCAGCTGTTCACGCATCGCGGCGACCGGCGCCGAGTGGTCGAGCTGGAAGAAGACCGTGCCGGTCATCTGGATTCCGCCGCGCGACCAGTTCTCGAACGGCTTGCTGGTGAAGTACGACACGGGCATGGTGATCCGCCGCTCGTCCCAGGTCCGCACGGCGAGGAAGGTCAGGGTGATCTCCTCCACGGTGCCCCACTCGCCGTCCACCACCACGGTGTCGCCGATCCGGACCATGTCGCCGAAAGCGATCTGGAAGCCGGCGAAGAGGTTGCCGAGCGTCGACTGGGCCGCGACACCGGCGACGATGCCGAGCACACCGGCGGAGGCCAGCATCGAGGTGCCGACGGTGCGCATCGCCGGGAAGGTCAGCAGCATCGCCGCGACCGCCACCGTCGCCACCACGGCGGTGACCACACGCTGGATCAGCGTGACCTGGGTCCGTACCCGGCGGACCCGGGCCGGGTCGCGGGTGGACGTCGCGTAGCGGGCGTACGAGGACTCCACGGCGGTGGCCGCGACACGCAGCACCAGCCAGGCCGACGCCGCGATCAGCACCAGCGTCATGGCCTGGCCGATCCCGGCCCGGTGGTCCCGTACCGGGTCGAGGCGTATGTGGATGTAGGTGGCCCGCAGCAGCGCCGTGCAGAGCACCACCTGCAGCGGAGGCCGGCAGCGCCGCAGCAGGCCCCAGACGGGCGTCTCGCTGTGGCGGCTGTCGGCCCGGCGCAGCAGCAGATCGACCAGCCAGCCCACCAGCAGAGTGATCACCAGCGATCCGCCCAGCACGAGCAGCGGTCGCACTACGTTCTCCATTCCCCGGTCCTCCAAGTGTTGGGGCACAGCTGGCACCATGGACGCCATGAACATCATGCTTTTCCACTCGACCATCGGTCTGCGGCCCGCTGTGCACGCGGCTGCCGACCGGCTGCGTGCAGCCGGGCATGAGGTGCGCGTGCCCGATCTCTTCGAGGGGCACACCTTCGACACGGTCGAGGAAGGAATGGCTTTCCAGCAGCAGGTGGGCAAGGACGAGCTGCTCAAGCGCGCCGTGCTGGCCGCCGCACCCTATTCCGACCAGGGCCTTGTGTACGTGGGCTTCTCCTTCGGGGCGTCGGTGGCGCAGACCCTCGCGCTCGGCGACGCCAAGGCGCGCGGGCTGCTGCTGCTCCACGGCACGTCGGACATCGCGGAGACCGCTTCGGTGGACGAACTGCCGGTGCAGCTGCACGTGGCCGACCCCGATCCGTTCGAGTCGCACGACTGGCTGAACAGCTGGTACCTGCAGATGCAGCGGACCGGCGCGGATGTCGAGGTCTACCGCTACCCCGGGGCCGGGCACCTGTTCACCGACCCGGACCTGCCCGACTACGACGAGGAGTCGGCCGAGCTGGCCTGGAAGGTCGGGCTCGGGTTCCTCGCCACGCTCCAGGCATGAGGGAGGGCCCCGCACCTCGGTGCGGGGCCCCCTCACTGCGCTCCCCGGCCTTTGCGGGCCGGACCTGGCTCCTCGGCGTGGTCAGCGCACAGGGGCGTCGGCCCGTTCGATCTTCTGGGTTCCGCTGCGCGTACGGTACGAGCGGACCCAGGACGCGGTCGCGTCCTTCTTCGTCTTGTCCGAGATCATGTAGTAGTCCATCTGCGACCGTTCGGCTGTCACATCGAGGACGCCGTAGCCGTGCGAGTCCAGGTCGATCCACTTCACATGGCGGTTGGCGGCCTTGACCGCTGCCGCGGCGACCACCGAGACGGTCTGGGGTGCCACCCGGAGGATGTCGTCCAGGTTGTCCGAAGTCACCGAGGTCACCACGAACTCGGTGGCCGCCGAGGCCGAGAGCGGGTACGTCGCGGCCTTCACGGGAACGTCGTTGGCCCACGCCATGTGGATGTCACCCGTCAGGAAGACCGTGTTGGTCACCGACCGGTCCCGCAGGTGCGAGATCAGCTCCTTGCGGTCGTCCGTGTAGCCGTCCCACTGGTCGACGTTGACCGCGAGCCCCTCCCCGGGAAGCCCCAGCAACTCCGCGAGCGGCGCCAGCAGATGGGCCGGCAGCGCGCCGAAGGCGACCGGCGAGATCATCACCGAGGTGCCGACCAGCTTCCACCTGGCGTCCGATCCTGCAAGCCCGGCCTTCAGCCAGTCCAGCTGCGCCCGCCCGGTGATCGAGCGCTCCGGGTCGTCGACCGCGCCGTTGCCGATGGACGCCTGCTCGGAGCGGAAGCTGCGCAGGTCGAGCAGGTGCAGCTCGGCCAGGCTGCCGAAGCTCAGACGCCGGTAGACGGTTCCCTCGGTGGAGGCGCGGACCGGCATCCACTCGAAGTACGCCTGCTTCGCGGCGGCGACCCGTGCGGCCCAGGCGCCCTCGGTGCCCGGGGTGTGGTTCTCGGCTCCGCCCGACCACGCGTCGTTCGCGAATTCGTGGTCGTCCCAGATCGCGATCACCGGGTGGGCGGCGTGCAGCGACTGGAGGTCGGTGTCCGTCTTGTACGTGCCGTGCCTGGTCCGGTAGTCGGCGAGGGTGAGGATCTCGTGGAGCGGGGCATGGGGGCGCACCACGGTGTCCTGGGTCGGATAACTGCCCGACGCGTACTCGTAGATGTAGTCGCCCAGGTGGAGGACGGCGTCCAGGTCCGCGCGGGCCGCGAGATGCCGGTACGGGGAGAACCAGCCGGCCTCCCAGTTGGCGCAGGACACCACGCCGAAGCGGATCCCCGGGGTGGCCGTGCCCGCGGCGGGAGCCGTGCGGGTGCGGCCGACGGGGGAGCGGACCGGTTCCCCGCTGCCCGCGGAGAAACGGAAGTAGTACGTCGTCGCGGGGCGCAGTCCACGGACGTCGGCCTTGACCGTGTGGTCGGAGGCGGCCTTCGAGACGGCCGTGCCCTGCGCCGCTATCCGGGAGAAGGCCTTGTCCTCGGCGATCTCCCAGCGCACCGACGTATCGGCGCCGCGGCCGGAGCCGGGCACGGCGTCAGCGGTGGGAGTGACTCGGGTCCAGAGCAGGATGCCGTCGGGCAGCGGATCGCCCGAGGCCACGCCGTGCAGGAAGGCCGGGGCCTCGGCGGCCCGGGCACTGGTGGCGGATGCGAGCACGGGGGCGGCGACCGCTGTGGCGGCGGCGGCTCTGACGACCGTGCGGCGGCTGGGTGCGGAAAGATGTCGACTGGTCACGGACGATCACCCTACTGGTGGGTAGAGCGAACAGGCGGGCGAACAAAGGAAGTTCGCCCGCCTGTTGGGTATTCGCCGCCCGGAGTTACGTCCGGGGTGTGCCCGGGGCCGCAGGTTCTCCCGTCGGCTCCCGGGTTCGTGGAGCCGTCAGCCCTTCAGCGCCTTGGTGATCGCCGCGTTGTACTCGGCCACCGTCATCGGCGCGTTCTTGCTGCCCTCGGCGGTGACGGTCTTGCCGTCCATCTTCAGCGTCGGCGTGCCCTTGACCCCGCTCTTGTCGAACGTCTTGGACATCTTGATCGCCCAGGCGTCGAACGTACCGTCCTCGACGTCCTTCTGGAACGCGGTGTTGCCCTTCAGCGCGTCCACCGAGTCCGCCACCTCGATCAGGTAGCTGTCCTTGGCGAACTTGTCCTGGCTCTCCTCCGGGTGGTACTTCGCGGAGTACAGGGCGGCCTTGTAGTCCAGGAAGGCCTCGGGGCTGACATCGAGCGCCGCGCCCAGCGCACTCAGGGCGTTCTTGGAGCCCTCGCCGTTGTCGGAGTTGTCGATGAAGGTCGCACCGACGTACTTGATCTTGTACTTGCCGGCGTCGACGTCCTTGGCGACCGTTTCGCCGACCGTCTGCTCGAACGTGGCGCAGATCGGGCAGCGCGAGTCCTCGTACAGCTCCAGGGTCTTCTTGGCGGTCGACTCGCCGATGACGACGGTCGTGCCGTTGTCGCCCGAGGTGTTCTTCGGCGCGGTCACGTTCTTCGCGTCCGCGGCCGCCTCCCAGCCGGAGGGCTTGTTCAGCTGCATCACGCCATAGCTGACGCCGCCCGCGATCGCCAGCACGGCGACCACGGAGACCCCGACGACGACCTGCTTGCGGACCTTGTCCTTCTTGGCCTGGCGCTCGCGCTCGACGCGCAGCCGCTCACGGGCGGCTGACTTGTTGGCCTGGCTGTTGCGGTTGCTCATGACTGCTTCTCCGTGTGTACGTGTGGGGTGGTTCCGGGGTCTGCCGCGGTCGTGCTCAGGAAAGGGCACAGGCCGAAAGCGGCGGTCCCCTCCGTCCCACGGAGTGCACGAGGAGGCGGGCCGGGAAGAGCGGGTCGGCCCGTCCGCCGGAGCGCGCATCGCGCCGTGCGTGGCGCCGGGCGGTCCCCAGCACGGCGACCGCGGTCAGCAGCGGCCGGAACGCGACCGCGGCCGCCGCGCGCAGCAGCCCCGCCAGCGCGGACTCACCGCGCCGCAGCCAGGCCGCGGCCAGCAGGCCCACGGTCACGTGCGCGGCGAGCAGCAGCCACGGCACGGCGGGACCGGGCGAGGCCAGCAGGGCGGCCGCGCGGTCGCCCGTGCCGGTCACCCCCGCCAGAGGTGTACCGACGGCGGCCACACCCGCGAGATGCGAGGAGCCCGTGCCCGCCTCACCGCCGCACAGCACATCGACGCCCACGGAGCGCAGCGGGCCCGCGATCGGGCCGCCCGCCGCCCCGTAGCAGAGGTGCTGTCCGGTGGTGAACACGGTGTCGGCGGCCAGCTCCAGCGGAACCAGCAGCCCGGCGATCGCCCCGAAGCCGCGCTCCCGGCCCGCCAGCGCGAACGCCACGGCGAAGACGGCCCCGGCCAGCAGGACGACCGCCGTCAGCGGCAGCGGGACCCGGGAGAGCAGCACATGGGACGCGGAGGAGAGCGTGACGACGAGCGCGGTGAACAGCGCCGCGCGTACCGCTCTGAACTGCGTCCCTGATACGTCCATCGCCGGAGAGTGTGCCATGTGAACCTGTAAGCGAGTCCTAAGGACCTACAGGCCGGGGATGCGGCCGTTGCGGAAGAGGTCCACGAAGATCTGATGATCGGCACGGGCACGGGCGCCGTAGCTGTGCGCGAAGTCGACCAGCAGCTCCGCGAAGCCCCTCTCGTCCGCCGCGATCGCCGCGTCGATCGCACGCTCCGTGGAGAACGGCACCAGTGAGTGCCCGCTCTCGTCGTCCGCCGCCGAGTGCATCGTCGCCGTCGCCCGGCCGAGGTCGGCGACGACCGCCGCGATCTCCTCCGGCTCGTCGATGTCGGACCAGTCCAGATCGACCGCGTACGGCGAGACCTCGGCGACCAGCTGACCCGCCCCGTCCAGCTCCGTCCAGCCCAGCCACGGGTCGGCGTGCGCCTGCAGCGCGCGCTGCGAGATCACCGTGCGGTGCCCCTCGTGCTGGAAGTAGTCCCGCACGGCCGTGTCCGTGATGTGCCGCGAGACCGCCGGGGTCTGCGCCTGCTTGAGGTAGATCACCACATCGTTCTCCAGGGCGTCGCTGTTGCCCTCCAGAAGGATGTTGTACGAGGGCAGGCCCGCCGACCCGATACCGATGCCGCGACGGCCGACGACGTCCTTGACCCGGTAGGAGTCCGGCCGGGTCAGGCTCGACTCGGGGAGCGTCTCCAGATAGCCGTCGAACGCGGCGAGCACCTTGTACCGGGTCGCGGCGTCCAGGTCGATCGCACCGCCGCCGGCCGCGAAGCGGCGCTCGAAGTCCCTGATCTCCGTCATCGAGTCCAGCAGCCCGAAACGGGTCAGGGACCGGGCGTCACGCAGCGCGTCGAGCAGCGGACCCTCGGCGGTGTCCAGGGTGAAGGGCGGCACCTCGTCGTTCTT
This sequence comes from Streptomyces sp. NPDC056452, assembly GCF_042796085.1. Classification (NCBI taxonomy): domain Bacteria; kingdom Bacillati; phylum Actinomycetota; class Actinomycetes; order Kitasatosporales; family Streptomycetaceae; genus Streptomyces; species Streptomyces sp. NPDC056452. The sequence continues at coordinate 160,321 of NZ_JBHTRI010000015.1, read as the reverse complement.
CGCGCCCGTCGCCAGGGCATGGATCCGCTCCCGGTAGGCCGCGGCGTAGACCCGGACGAGCTCGGTGATCTGGTCGTCGCCCAGCGCCTTCGCGTAACCGATCAGGGCGACGGAGGCGGCGAAGCGCTTGAGGTCCCAGGTGAACGGGCCGACATAGGCCTCGTCGAAGTCGTTGACGTTGAAGATCAGCCGGCCGTTGGCGTCCATGTACGTGCCGAAGTTCTCCGCGTGCAGATCGCCGTGGATCCAGACCCGGCTCGTGCGCTCGTCGAGGTACGGCCCGCCGCGCTGCTCGCGGTCCAGATCGGCGTAGAACAGTCCGGCCGAGCCGCGGTAGAAGGCGAAGGCCGAGCCCGCCATCTTGCGGAACTTCACCCGGAAAGCGGCGGGATCGGCGGCCAGGAGCTCACCGAAAGCGGTGTCGAAAACGGCAAGGATCTGCTCCCCGCGCTGCTCGCCGCTGGGCTGCGTGTCCGACATCGCTGGGTGCCTCCTGCTACATGGCGTTCATGACAAATGGGGCGGGTGTCCCCGCCCTTCCAACGCGCGACCGTACCCCGGAGTGCCCGTCGCCTGTCACCTCCAAGACGTAGACTTCCCCGCTGTCCCCCCAAGCCGTCATTGCCAGTTTTCCCGGAGGCACAGCGCCGTGACCAAGCCGCCCTTCACGCACCTGCACGTCCACACCCAGTACTCGCTGCTGGACGGTGCCGCGCGGCTCAAGGACATGTTCGAGGCGTGCAACGAGATGGGCATGTCGCACATCGCGATGACCGACCACGGCAACCTCCACGGTGCCTACGACTTCTTCCACTCGGCGAAGAAGGCCGGGGTGACGCCCATCATCGGGATCGAGGCCTACGTCGCCCCCGAGTCGCGCAAGCACAAGCGCAAGATCCAGTGGGGCCAGCCGCACCAGAAGCGCGACGACGTGTCCGGCTCCGGCGGTTACACCCACAAGACGATCTGGGCGGCGAACAGCACCGGGCTGCACAACCTCTTCAAGCTGTCCTCCGACGCGTACGCCGAGGGCTGGCTGCAGAAGTGGCCGCGTATGGACAGGGAGACCATCTCCCAGTGGTCCGAAGGCCTGATCGCGTCCACCGGCTGCCCCTCCGGCGAGGTGCAGACCCGGCTCCGGCTCGGACAGTTCGACGAGGCGGTCCAGGCGGCCTCCGACTACAAGGACATCTTCGGCGAGGGCAGGTACTTCCTGGAGCTGATGGACCACGGCATCGAGATCGAGCGCCGGGTCCGCGACGGGCTCCTCGAAATCGGCAAGAAGCTGAACATCCCGCCGCTCGTGACGAACGACTCGCACTACACCTACGCCAGCGAGGCGACGGCGCACGACGCGCTGCTGTGCATCCAGACCGGCAAGAACCTCTCGGACCCGGACCGCTTCCGCTTCGACGGCACCGGCTACTACCTGAAGACGAAGGACGAGATGTACGGGGTCGACTCCTCGGACGCCTGGCAGGAGGGCTGCGCCAACACCCTGCTGGTCGCGCAGCAGATCGACACCGCGGGCATGTTCGAGAAGCGCGACCTGATGCCGAAGTTCGACATCCCGGAGGGCTTCACCGAGGTCACGTGGTTCCAGGAAGAGGTCCGGGTCGGCATGGGCCGCCGCTACCCCGGGGGTGTCCCCGAGGACCGGCAGAAGCAGGCCGAGTACGAGATGGACATCATCATCCAGATGGGGTTCCCGGGGTACTTCCTCGTCGTCGCCGACTTCATCATGTGGGCCAAGAACAACGGCATCGCGGTCGGCCCCGGCCGAGGCTCCGCCGCCGGTTCGATCGTCGCCTACGCCATGGGCATCACCGACCTCGACCCGATCACGCACGGACTGATCTTCGAGCGGTTCCTCAACCCCGAGCGTGTCTCGATGCCCGATGTCGACATCGACTTCGACGAGCGCCGGCGCGTCGAAGTGATCAGGTACGTGACCGAGAAGTACGGCGCCGACAAGGTCGCCATGATCGGCACCTACGGCAAGATCAAGGCCAAGAACGCGATCAAGGACTCCGCCCGCGTCCTCGGCTACCCGTACGCGATGGGTGACCGCCTGACCAAGGCCATGCCCGCCGACGTCCTCGGCAAGGGCATCGACCTCAACGGCATCACCGACCCGAAGCACCCGCGCTACAGCGAGGCGGGCGAGATCCGGGGGATGTACGAGAACGAGCCGGACGTCCAGAAGGTCATCGACACCGCGAAGGGCGTCGAGGGCCTCGTCCGGCAGATGGGTGTGCACGCGGCCGGCGTGATCATGTCCAGCGAGCCCATCGTCGACCACGCCCCGATCTGGGTGCGGCACACCGACGGCGTCACGATCACGCAGTGGGACTACCCGCAGTGCGAGTCGCTCGGCCTGCTCAAGATGGACTTCCTGGGCCTGCGCAACCTGACGATCATGGACGACGCCATCAAGATGGTGAAGGCCAACAAGGGCGTCGACCTGGAGATGCTCGCGCTCCCGCTGGACGACCCCAAGACGTACGAGCTGCTGTGCCGCGGTGACACGCTCGGGGTGTTCCAGTTCGACGGCGGGCCGATGCGTTCGCTGCTGCGCCAGATGCAGCCCGACAACTTCGAGGACATTTCCGCCGTCTCGGCCCTCTACCGGCCGGGCCCGATGGGAATGAACTCCCACACGAACTACGCCGAGCGCAAGAACGCCCGGCAGGAGATCACCCCGATCCACCCGGAGCTGGAGGAGCCCCTCAAGGAGGTCCTCGGGCTCACCTACGGCCTGATCGTCTACCAGGAGCAGGTACAGAAGGCCGCCCAGATCGTCGCCGGGTACTCGCTCGGCGAGGCCGACATCCTGCGCCGCGTGATGGGCAAGAAGAAGGCCGACGAGCTCGCGAAGAACTTCGTCCTCTTCGAGGCGGGCGCCAAGAAGAACGGCTTCTCCGACGCGGCGATCAAGGCCCTGTGGGACGTCCTGGTCCCGTTCGCCGGATACGCGTTCAACAAGGCGCACTCCTCCGCGTACGGCCTGGTCACCTACTGGACCGCGTACCTCAAGGCGAACTACCCCGCCGAGTACATGGCCGCGCTGCTCACCTCGGTCAAGGACGACAAGGACAAGTCCGCGGTCTACCTCAACGAGTGCCGCCGCATGGGCATCAAGGTGCTCCCGCCCAACGTCAACGAGTCCGAGTCGAACTTCGCGGCCCAGGGCGACGACGTGATCCTCTTCGGACTGACCGCCGTCCGCAACGTCGGACAGAACGTGGTCGACTCGATCATCAGGTGCCGCAAGGCCAAGGGGAAGTACTCCACCTTCCCCGACTTCCTCGACAAGGTCGAAGCGGTCGTCTGCAACAAGCGCACCGTGGAGTCGCTCATCAAGGCCGGTGCCTTCGACGAGATGGGCCACACCCGCAAGGGACTCGTCGCCCACCACGAGCCGATGATCGACAACGTGGTGCAGGTCAAGCGCAAGGAGGCCGAGGGGCAGTTCGACCTCTTCGGCGGCATGGGCGACGAGGCGAGCGACGAGCCGGGCTTCGGCCTCGACGTGGAGTTCTCCGACATCGAGTGGGAGAAGTCCTACCTGCTCGCACAGGAACGGGAGATGCTCGGCCTCTACGTCTCCGACCACCCGCTCTTCGGTATCGAGCACGTGCTGTCCGACAAGTCCGACGCCGCGATCTCGCAGCTCACCGGGGGCGAGCACGCCGACGGTGCGATCGTCACCATCGGCGGCATCATCTCGGGCCTCCAGCGCAAGATGACCAAGCAGGGCAACGCCTGGGCCATCGCCACGGTCGAGGACCTCGCGGGCTCCATCGACTGCATGTTCTTCCCCGCCACCTACCAGCTGGTCTCCACCCAGCTCGTCGAGGACACCGTCGTCTTCGTCAAGGGCCGCCTCGACAAGCGCGAGGACGTGCCCCGCCTGGTCGCCATGGAGATGCAGGTTCCCGACATCTCGTCGGCCGGGACCAACGCGCCGGTCGTGCTGACCATCCCCACCGTCAAGATCACCCCGCCCATGGTCAGCAGGCTCGGCGAGGTCCTCAGCAGCCACCGGGGCGACACCGAGGTGCGCATCAGGCTCCAGGGCCCCCGCAAGACCACGGTGCTGCGGCTCGACCGGCACCGGGTCAAGCCCGACCCGGCGCTCTTCGGCGACCTGAAGGTGCTGCTCGGCCCGTCCTGCCTGGCCGGCTGAGCCCGCCCGGACCTGCGAGAGGGGCGCCCCCCCCCCGGCGGGGCGCCCCCCCCCCGCCGGGGGGCCCCAGGGACCCCGCCGTGTT